>CABQMM010000108.1 GCA_902465215.1 uncultured Bacillota bacterium | reverse complement strand
GCGGATTGAGTATCTGGCAGGGCTCTTGGTATCGGTTATTATCATTGTTGTGGGATTGGAGCTGGGGAAAAGCTCGGCGGAAAAGATTTTTGCGCCGACGCCGACGGAATTCAGTCCAACGGTTGTAATCGTGCTGCTTCTTGCAATCGGAATCAAAATCTGGCAGGCGTGCTTTAATATTTCGGCAGGCAGACGAATCAATTCGATGACTTTGATTGCGACGGGCGCAGACAGCCGAAACGATGTAATCGCAACTTCTGCGGTTCTCCTGAGCCTGATTATAGGCGAACTGTTTCAAATACAGATTGACGGTTATATGGGCGTTTTGGTGGCACTGTTTATCATATGGTCGGGAATTGGCTTGGTTAAGGAAACGGTAAGCCCGCTGCTCGGAGAGGCTCCGGATTCGGAAATGGTGGCTGCAATTGAGAAAATAGCAAACAGCTATGAAGGCGTGCTCGGACTGCATGACCTTGCGGTACATAATTACGGACCGGGAAAGGTTTTTGCATCGCTTCACGTGGAAGTTGACGCAGCTGTGGATGTAATGGTCAGCCACGACATGATTGATAACATTGAGCATGACATCGCGAAGAAACTGGGGATAAACTGTACGGTTCACATGGATCCGATCGATTTGAGCGATCCGAACAGAGAACCGCTGAAGCATGTTTTGATGGAAACGGTAGGCAGACTCGACGGGATTTGCAACTTTCACGATCTCAGGATTGTTCCGGGGCCGACCCATACCAATGTGGTATTTGATATTGCGGTATCACCGGAGTGCAAGCTGTCAAACGAAGAAATTTCCGAGAAGTTTGCAAGAGCGGTGGCATCATACAATCCGAATTTTCATGCGGTTGTCGAATTTGACCGTGCATATGTAGAATAAAAACAAAAGACCTGCGGTAACCAAGGCAGGTCTTTTTGCATGCTCAAAATTGAGCAAAAGTTATACGATTTTCGTTGTCCAGTCCTCTACATTCCAGACATCGGTTACGAAGTCTTCATAGAAGAGCGGGTCGTGGGAAACGAGTAAAATCGTTCCCGGAAATTCCGTTAAAGCGCGCTTTAATTCGTCCTTTGCGTCCACATCAAGGTGGTTCGTCGGTTCGTCGAGCACGAGCCAATTGTGCTCGCGGTTCATCACGATGGCAAGACGCACCTTCGCGTTTTCGCCGCCGGAAAGCACCCGCATCTGACTTGTGATATGTTCGTTCGTCAGACCGCATTTGGCAAGGCACAGGCGAACTTCACGATTTTCCATCGAAGGAAACTGTGCCCAGAATGTGTCAAGGGCGGTTTCTTGTGAGTCGCGGTCTGCTTCCTGCTCAAAATAGCCCGGGAAGAGATAGTCCCCAAGCTGAGCCTCGCCGGAAAGCGGCGGGAGCTTGCCGAGAATCGTTTTCAGAAGCGTAGATTTGCCGAGTCCGTTGGTTCCTACGATGGCAACCTTCTGACCGCGCTCAAGCGTAAAAGATACAGGTCTTGTGAGCGGTTCATCCTGACTGTATCCGATGACCAAGTCCTTTGCTTCGACCACGAAGCGGCTCGGTGTGCGTGCCATCAGGAAGTTAAATTCCGGCTTAATCTTTTCGGTCGGACGTTCGAGTATTTCCATCTTATCAAGCTGCTTCTGACGGGAGTTTGCCATGCCGCGTGTCGCAACGCGGGCTTTGTTTCTGGCAATGAAATCCTCAAGCTTTTCGATTTCCGCCTGCTGACGCTCGTAAGCGGCTTTTTCCTGCGCTTTCTGAATTTCGTACATACGGCGGAAGTTTTCGTAATCGCCCGTGTAACGGGTGAGATTGCCGCCGTCCAAATTATATATTACATTAACTACGGAGTTTAAAAATTCTACATCGTGTGAAACGAGAATGAAAGCATTCTCATAGTTTTGAAGGTATCTGGTAAGCCACACGATATGCTCGTGGTCCAGATAGTTCGTCGGTTCGTCCAAAATCAGAATCGACGGATTTTCGAGCAAAAGCTTCACCAGCAGAACTTTCGTGCGCTGGCCGCCGGAAAGGTCGGATACATCCTTGTCGAGCCCAATGTCGCGAAGCCCCAGACCGCCTGCAACTTCCTCAATCTTGGCATCTAACTGATAGAAGCCGCTGTATTCAAGGATTTGCTGAATTTCGCCGGCATCTTCCATCATTTCGTCCATTTTGTCCCCATTCTCCGGAAGAGCCATATCTTCGTAAATCTTCAGCATTTCCGCTTCCAGCTCGTACATATGATTGAATGCGGTGCGAAGCACTTCGCGGATGCTCATGCCTTTTTTCAGAACGGAATGCTGGTCCAGATAGCCGACTGTGACATGGCGGGACCATGTGATTTTGCCGGAATCCGGCATGATTTTTCCGGTTATAATATTCAGGAAAGTGGATTTTCCCTCCCCGTTGGCGCCGATGAGACCGATATGCTCACCTTTCAGAAGTCTGAAAGACGCATCCTCTAAAATCTGTCTGGCGCCGAAGCCGTGCGTTACATTTTCTACTGTGAGTAAGCTCATGTTTAATCGAAACTCCTTCTGTCTAATTTCTTAACTAAGTACGTACCCAGACTTTGGAAAACCTGAACCATGATAATCAGCAGAATAACTGCTAAAATCATAACCAAAGTCTTATAGCGGTAGTAGCCGTAATTGATGGCGATTTTGCCGAGGCCGCCGCCGCCGATAATACCACTCATAGCAGAATAACCTAAAATCGTCGTAATTGCAATAGTTCCGTTCGAAATTAGTGAAGGAACGCTTTCCGGAATCAGAACTTTTACGATAACTTGGAATGGAGTTGCGCCCATGCTCTGCGCCGCTTCGATGATGTTCGGGCTTACCTCACGCAGGCTGCTTTCCACAAGTCTTGCGATGAAAGGAAATGCCGCAATCGTCAGCGGTACGATAGAAGCCACCGTGCCGACCGGAGTTCCCACAATCAGTCTCGTAAGCGGAATAACCATAATCATCAGAATCAGGAACGGCACGGAACGCAGCAAGTTGATTACTACATCCAAAATCGTCATCAGCCATTTCGGAAGCGGCAGAATGCCGTCCCTGCTGCCGACGGTTACGAGTACGCCGAGGGGCAGGCCGATAATGGATGCAAAAAGTGTTGACAAAATTGTCACATAGAAAGTTTCCCAGATTGCGAGCGGAAATTCTGTCTGCAAAATGCTGAGAGCTTCCTGTACGCTTTCAGAAGCCAGTATACTATCGAACATCCTGATCCACCTCCTCTGTAATGACATTACTGATTTCACTTAAATAGGAAATCGCTTCCTGTACGGTCTTTTCATCTCCGGAAATGCCAAGAAGCATATTGCCGTAAGCCTTACCTTCAATGCTCTTCGTGCTTGCACCTAAAATATTGGCAGCGATGCCTTTATCCATCGCAAGCTTTGCAATGAGAGGTGTATTGGTTGCATCTGCGCCGTTGAAAACAACACGCAGATGGTGTTCATTTTCCTTGAGAGGAAGCGTATCTGCCACGCCGTCCGGGAATACCAGTTTTTTCGCAGCAGCGGATTGCGGTTTGGAGAAAACATCGGAAACCGCACCTTCTTCAACCACTTCGCCATGGTCGAGGATTGCGACTTTATTGCAGACTTCTTCCACAACGCTCATCTGATGTGTAATTATGATAACCGTAATGCCGAGTTTTTTATTGATGTCTTTTATCAGGGAAAGAACAGAGTGGGTAGTATTCGGGTCAAGTGCGCTTGTAGCTTCGTCGCAAAGCAAAATTTTCGGGTCTGTAGCCAGCGCTCTGGCAATTGCGATTCTCTGCTGCTGTCCGCCGGAAAGCTGCGCAGGATAGGAATCCGCCTTATCCGGGAGTCCGACCAGCTCAAGAAGCTCCATTGCACGCTTTTTCGCGTCTGCCTTCGCTACACCTGCAAGCTCAAGCGGAAAGCAGACATTCTTCAGACAGGTACGCTGTGCGAGCAGGTTGAAGCTTTGGAATATCATGGTAACATTTCTGCGTATTTTTCTCAGTTCCGCTTCGGAAAGCGCGCCTAAATCGCATCCGTCGATTAAAACGCTTCCTTCTGTCGGGCGTTCCAGCATGTTAATACATCTTACGAGCGTACTTTTTCCTGCTCCGCTCATGCCGATAATGCCATAAATATCTCCATCAGCGATTGTGATGGAGATATTTTTGAGTGCTTCGACTGTATTACCGCTGCCTGAGAATGTTTTCGAAAGATTTTTAATTTCTATCATTTCTCAAGGCTCCTATTTTCTTTTATTTTAATGCGTCGAGTGTAGTCTGCTTGCCGCCGTATAAGCCCATCGGTTCTACGTGAACTGCTGCTACGGAAACAACGTTTGTGCCGTTTTGTGCATTGAAGTCTTCAAGGTAAGGCAGGTGCTGGAAGTAGTTTGCATCGATGTCGCCGCTGTCTACAACATTGTTCGGCTGAACATAGTCAGTGAATTCAACAATCTTTAATGCAACGCCTTTTGCTTCGAGGATTTCCTTTGCAACGTCAAGGATTTCAGCATGTGGTGTAGGGGAGGCTGCAACTGTGATTTCTGTGCCCTTTAATGCATCGTAATCAACGCTTGCGTCATATCCATCTCCCGGGTTTTCTACTGTGCTTACTACAGCGCCGTCATATTCTTTTGCGATGAAATCAGCGACCTGCTTGCTTTCAAGAGCTGCCTTTAAAGCCTTAATCTTATCTGTGTTTTCGTTGCCTTCCTTAACAGCGAGAATGTTGCTGTATGCAGAAGATGCGCCTTCGATTGCCAGTGCGTCGCCTACAGGGTTGAGTCCTGCGTCAAGTGCATAGTTGGAGTTGATAACTGCGTAATCAACATCCTGTAATACTGTAGGGAGCTGAGCTGCTTCGACTTCCTGGAACTTGATGTTCTTCGGATTGTCTACGATGTCCTTTACTGTTGCAGTAATGCCTGCGCCGTCAGCAAGTGTGATGATTCCCTGATCCTGCAGAAGAAGGAGCGCTCTTGCTTCGTTTGTCGTGTCGTTTGGAACAGCGATTTCAATTGAAGATTCATCGCTGCTGCCGCAGCCTGTGAAAGCAATCGCAAGTGCGAATACTAATGTCAGTGTTAAAACTGTGGATAAAACTTTTTTCATTTTGGTTACCTCCGTTTTTTCATGTAATTTTGATTTTGTCTCGGAATAAAAAAGAGAGCTCTTTCAAATGAGCTCTCCGAAAATTCCATATCGTTTATTGAAAACAAGTTTTCGTCTTGGTGATGGAAAGCACATTTGAAAAAATTGTATCGCAAAGCATGCACATGCTGCACATGCACATTTCCATCATCATCATAACGCTTGCTGCCTTGAATGTCAATTTTCTCATGGTGTGTTTCTCCTTTCCTCAAGAATCAATTTTCAAATCTGTTAGGATAGTACCATATATTTTGTTGCCTGTCAACACAAA
>CABQMM010000107.1 GCA_902465215.1 uncultured Bacillota bacterium | reverse complement strand
TTGGTTGGTTGCAAGAATCGTGCCAATTATTTATATTTTTGTAATTATTTTTCATCTCCGCACGCATTGCTTGTTCCTCTCCTGTGTCGTTTGCTTTATTTTTGTACCTGTTTACGGTTATCATTTTACATGAAAGAATTGGAAAAGTAAAGAGGGAAAATTTTTAGGGGGTTTGGGAGGATGTTTAGGTGTGATTGTTTTCTGCGCCTGTTTGTCGAATTTTATCGGAATCCGTCGGAATTTTCTTGGATGAAAATTCCAGTATATGACTTGCATTTAATTCCATTATATGTTATTCTTTTCTTACAGAAATTTCTATTTGGTATGAATGGATCCATTCTCCCCACAGGATGTGAAGGAGGAATGAATGAAAAAGAAAAATCTAACAAACAGCGAAGAAATCGCAAAGCTCTATACCGATACCTACCGAACGCGTATGCCGCTCTACAATGACTATGTCTTTCATCGTATCTACGGAAGCGATACCGAGGAATCAAAAGCAGCACTCATCGGTCTGCTTAACATTATTTTAGAGCGAAAGGATGACCCGATTCGCCGCCTCGAAATCAAAAATCCGATTGATATTGGCGATTGGATTCTTGACAAAGATACGACGATGGACATCAAAGCGGAGACCGATTCCGGCGAGCTTCTGACAATCGAAATGCAGGTTTCCCACCTCACCGAGTATCGCTGCCGAATCCTGTTCTACGGCGGAAGGCTTGTCAATTCCTCATTGAAATCCGGCGAGCCTTATGGTAATATGAAAAAGAGCATTGTAGTTTCCATCATAGAAAGCAAGCTCTTTCCGAAGGACATCGGCTGCCACAGCATTTTCTCTGTCAGGGAGCAAAACACAGGGCATCGCTTGTCGGACCGTCTTGAATTTCATTTCCTTGAGCTTGGCAAAGTCGACCCTCGAAAGCCACTTGAGGAAATGTCGCAGATTGAAAAACTTGCGGTTTATTTAAGATATGCCGATGATGAAAACTACAAAGACTCCATACAGGAAATATGCGAGAGCGAGGAGGGAATCATCATGGCTGAAAACTTATATCGGACGGTAACAAAAGAAGAAAGAGAGGCTGCATGGGCGGAGTGCCGCATGATGTATCAGCACGATATAGCCTCTATGCGCGAGGATGGACGCAAGGCGGGTCTTGCCGAAGGTCGTGCCGAGGGCGAAGCCATTGGCGCCGCACAAAAGCAGCGTGAAATTGCAAAAAACATGAAGGAGAAAAACATTCCGACTGCTGATATTGTAGAGATAACGGGATTATCTGTTGAAGAGATTGAGAAATTGTAGATATTGCTTTTATTATGAAACAGGAGCGTTCACCGAGACCGCTCCTGCTATTTTTTTGAAATTTTCAGGCGGAATGCCCAACTTCATTTTTCATCACTATTTCTGCTTATTTGCCTCGACGAAACGCTTAATTTTCTTGCCTGTGGTCTTCTCAAACTCTTCTTTACGGATATTGATTCGTCTGATTTTCTTGAAGAACGGAAGGTCATCGTTGATTTTGTCAACTTCCTGCCACAGGAGTTTTTCGACTTTTTCCGAATCTTCAGCGGCTTCTTTGCCGATTACAGCTTCAACCTCTTCCATGTCAGGCTTGATTGTCGCTACGATTAAGTCGTCCTGTCCGTCCTCATCCTGCGCTGCCCAAACCATGGATTCAGATACAAGCGAAACCTTTCCGAGGTAATATTCGAGTTCCTCAGGGAAAACATTCTTACCGTTCTTGGTAATGATGACATTCTTCTTTCTTCCCGTGATATAGATATACGGACCGTCAACATAACCGAGGTCTCCTGTGTGGAACCAGCCGTCCACGAGGACTTTCGCTGTTTCTTCCGGCATATTGTAATATCCCATCATTACATTCGGTCCCTTGAGGCAGATTTCACCGACTCCGTCCTCGTTTTTGTCTATAATCTTAACTTCAACGCCCGGAAGCACATGCCCAACAGAGTCATTGCGCGGATTCAGGTCTTGATTGAGCGCTGCCATCGGCGCACATTCCGTGAGACCATAGCCTTGAAGTGCCATGATTCCGAGGTCACGGAAAAACTGCAGAATCTGCGGGTCGATTGCCGCGCCGCCGGCAATGAGCATATCCATATTGCCGCCGAATACTTTAAGAATGTCCTTCAGAAGCAGCTTGTTAAGGTTTATGCCAACCTTGGAAGTGACTTTATTCAGCTTCAAAACTTTTTTAACCGTCTCTTCCTTGCCCTGCTTGCGGATGTTTTTCCAGATTGCCTTATACAGCATTTCGAAAATCAGCGGAACGCCGAGGAAGAATGTCGGCTTGATTTCCTGCAGGTTCTTTTGAATGTACTTCAGACCCTCACAATAAGCGATGCAGGAGCCTTTATACATCGGCATTAAAAATCCGCAGGTGCACTCGTAAGTATGGTGCAGCGGAAGCACGCTGAAGAAGGTATCCCTTTCGTTTGTATCAAGAAGCGTAGGCGCACTCATAAGGTCACAGCAGATATTTGTCTGTGAGAGCATTACGCCCTTTGCAATGCCCGTCGTTCCCGATGTGAAGAGCAAAACTCCCATTTCGTCCGGGTAAATTTCCGCGTCAAGGAATGAGCGGTCACCTTCCGCAATCAGCTTTTTGCCTTCTTCAATCATTTCCGACCATGAGAAAACGCCGTCCTTTTCGGCATCCGCGTTCAGATTCACCAGAACACGCAGGTTTGTTTCGCCTCTCTCTTTCATATCCTCAAAAATACTCAAAAACTTCTTCGTAAAAAGAATTCCTTCGCAGTCCGCTTCTTTGATTAATTGTTCCAGCTCCGTCGCACCCAGTTCCTTGTCAAGCGGCACTACTACGCCCGTACCGCAGGTAACTGCAAGGTAGGAGGATGCCCACTGATAGCAGTTGTCCCCAATCACCGCCACACGCTTGTCTTTCAGTCCGTGCTTTATCAGCGCAGTTCCGAGTGCATTCAAATCCTCAAGTGTCTGTCCGTAAGTAATCTCGCGGAATGGCTCGCCCTTTACGAAACGCTGCTTGAATGCAACATGGTCTGCGCCGTAACGCTGCACACTCTTGTTCATCATATCCTTTAAATCGGTAATCGGATGACTTACTTTATACATAATGTCCGGGTCATCCATCGCGTTGATGCTCGCAATAAAATCCTCGGCTCTTTTCAGCTCAAAATTTTTTCTTTCCTGATAATCCATAAGGGTATTCTCTCCTTTTTATTCAAATCTCTTTCCAGTCCGTTTTCCAATCTAGTATCAAATACTAGATTATCATGCAAGCCTTGTAATGTCAACCTTTACATACGTTTTTTTCTGTGATATATTATAAGTCGGAGGAAGTAAAATGATTCAAGATAAGAACCTTTTTTCGGATAAAACAATACAGGATTTTCATATTCCAAGGTGGCAGGAACTTCCTGCACTGGATTTATATATGGATCAGGTCATCGCTTTCATTGAAGGCTCGCTCGGTTCTTTCTTTGCGGCAGTCGGTGCAGCGCCTCTGACCAAAAGCATGGTCAACAATTATGTCAAGGCGAAAATCGTTGACGCTCCCGTAAATAAGAAATATCCAAAGCTGTCACTTGCGATGATTATCGTCGTATATATTTTAAAAAACTGCTATTCCACCGATGAAATCGGCAAGCTGATTAAGCTCGGAATCAGTTTGGAAGAGACCGAAATCACCTATGACCGCTTCTGTGAAGCGATTGAAAGCGCGGTCAACCATGTTTTCACAGGAAAAGTCTGTATCACGAACGAGGAAATTCCGGGCAGGGCGAATAAATATTTAATGGAAAACTTTGCGCTTTCCTTTGCGAGCAAAATCTATGTGCAGAGGACTTTCCTCTGCAGACAGAAAAAACACTACATCAAAAAATAAACACCTGTGAGACGGTGCATTCCGCACACCGACGCAGGTGTTTTTTATTTCTATAAAAGCATCCGATCGCTGTCGATGCTGAATTTTTCAATCAGCTTCTCAACCGTCATTTCTGCCCGTTCCTTACCCGAAAGCTCCATCGCAATTTTTCCGCTTTTCATCAAAATCGTCCGGTTTCCGTAACGGAGCGCATCCTTCATATTATGCGTAATCATCAGCGTGCATAAGCCCTCCTGTGCAGCAAACTGCGCGGTAAGCTCAAGCACTTTCGCCGCAGCCGCCGGGTCGAGCGCCGCCGTATGTTCATCTAAAAGCAGCAGCTTCGGCTTTGCGATTACCGCCATAAACAGCGTCAAAGACTGCCGCTGTCCACCGGACAAAAGCTTCACCTTCTCCGTCATGCGGTTTTCCAGTCCCATTCCCAACATGGAAAGCTTTTCGCGGAAAAATTCTCTATCTTTCTTTGATATTCCCGCCTGCAGACCGCGCGGTTTATTCTTGCAGTATGCAATCGCAAGATTTTGTTCGATTGTCATGTCGAATGCGGTGCCCTTTAAAGGGTCCTGAAACACCCTGCCGATGTGACGCGCTCGCTTATGCTCCGGCTGCTTCGTAATATCTTCACCGTCCAGCACAATTCTTCCTCCGTCAATCGGGAAAACCCCTGCGATACAGTTCAAAAGCGTTGATTTTCCGGCGCCGTTGTTGCCTATGACCGTCACGAAGTCACCCTCGCTGAGCGTCAGGTTGACATCATCTAAGGCGACCTTTTCGTTTACGGTTCCGCTGCCGAACACCTTTTTTATGTTTTCCGCTTCTAAAAGTTTCTTCATTTTTGTTCGGCTCCCTTCTTTGTGAATTTCTGCATGAGCTGAAGCTTGCTGCCCTTTTCTCCGAGAAGGCCCAGAGAAAGCGCAATCGCAACAATCGCTGCCGACACGAGCTTCATATCCGTGGACTCCATGCCAAGGTACAGCGCCTGCGCCATGATAATGCGGTAAACAACTGCGCCGAGCGCCGCCGCAATCAGTCTGCGAAGCAGCGTTTTCGTACCGAAAATCACTTCGCCTAAAATAACCGAAGCAAGTCCGATTACCATCATGCCCACGCCGCTGTTAATATCCGCGAAAGCCTGATTTTGCGCGAGCATTCCTCCTGCCAGACCTACCAGTCCGTTGGAAATGGCAAGCCCCATCAGCTTCATGCTGTCACAGGACACGCCGCATGCCTTTACCATATCTTCGTTGTCCCCGGTTGCGCGGAATACGAAACCCAGACGAGTCTGCAAAAACAGATATAGAACTGCGATAATCACCGCCAAAAGCAGAAGATTCATTACAATTCCGCCGTAGGTCGGATCCAGCAGTCCATCTGCGATTTTATAAATCGTTTCACTCTTCGTCAGCGGAATGTTCGGCGTTTTCCCCATGATTCTGAGGTTGACCGAATAGGATGCCATCATAACCAAAATGCCCGCAAGGATTGCCTGGATTTTTAATTTTGTGTGCAGAAGCCCCGTTGCCAGTCCCGCCAGCGCGCCACCGGCAAAAGCGCCGGCAAGGGCGACAAAAGCATTGCCGCCGCCCGCGCAGATTATCGCTGCGCAATCATAATGAGTGCAAT
>CABQMM010000106.1 GCA_902465215.1 uncultured Bacillota bacterium | reverse complement strand
TCATGTGAGACACCTTCGCATGCAATTTTCCCCGAAAAATCCGTGATGTGACCGTACACTTCCGGGAAACACCAATTGTTTCCGATATGATCAAAATGCGCGTGGCTGTTCACAACCATAAGCGGTGTTTTGAGATATGGGCCGATTGCCTTCTCGATATTGCAGACACCCAGTCCCGTGTCAAACAGCACACTGCGTTTTTCGCCCAAAATCAGGAAAGAATGTACCCACTGTGCATGCTTATGTTCGCAAAAAGCATAGACGGTGTCATCCCCTTTTCTTATTTCATACCAATCTTTGTTCAACATGTAAGTCACCTTCTCTTGTAGTTTTTTATTCGCATTTTTATTCCGCTGTTCCTCGCAGCACGCTGATATTCGCAATGTATACTCCGGCGAGAATAACAATCGCTCCAACCAGCTGATATGCGGTGAAGGTTTCATGCATGAAAAAAACTCCCGCTATAATTGACACAACCGTTGAAATACCGATAAGCGAAGCATTCCTGTTCACGCCGATATTCGCAATCGCAACATTTGACATGAAGAAAGCAAGAATCGAGCAGCCGATGCCCTGATAAAGAACAGCTGTCAGAAATGCAGTGTTCTTAAACGGAAGTGCCAGCAAAAAATGAAGATTTTCTTGTGAAACCGCTTCGATGATTGCAATTATCGTATATACGAAAGCCCCTGCTGCAAGCATAATATAGGTGATTTCAGCTCCCGAGAACTGCGTTTCTCTCTCGACAAGGGTACTGTAAATTGCATATGAGGTAACACCTGTGAGGAGAAAAGCATATCCGACAACTGAGAAACTTGCAGTGGCATCTACCGCAAGTACGGTTACCCCAACACCGCCAAGTGTTACAAGAACCCCAATGAGCTGACTTCTTGTCGGTTTCTTGTGCAGAATGACTGCGGAGGCAAGAAACGACACAACCGGAAGCGTTGCGATAAATACACCGCTTTCGGAGGCGGTAGTGTGACTGATTCCAAGGGTTTCACATATGTAATAGATAACAGGGCTGAAAAGAGCAATCGCAAGAATATTTTTGAAATTTTTCCCGCGGAAATTCACTTTAACAATTCCTGCAAGTATACACAGTGACATTATCGCAAATCCTGTGAAAAAACGCCACCCGAGAAGAGCAAAGGTGCTTGCTTCGTTCACACCTTGCTTCGTGAAAATATAACTCATTCCGAAAATAATTTCGGTACCGATTGCACATAAGTATCCGATCAGAATCTTGTTTGTTCCTCTTTCTGCCATTTCTGCCACCTCTTTTTTTATTTATCCAGCGACGCTTTTAGTTCTTCCAATATTTCAAATGCCTTCGACGGCGTAATTTCCATCAAATCAAGCGAGCGCAGCTTGTCAGCCACCGGATTCGGTGCAAAGGAGAACATCGAAATCTGCTCTTCGCACACTGCTTTTGGCTGTGAAGATGCAGAAGGTTTTGTGTTTTCTGCAGTGCTTCCGGATAATGGCGCCGTATTTTCCAGTTCCGATAGTTTTTCTTCTGCCCGTTCTAACAGAACCTTCGGGATTCCCGCAAGCTTAGCAACATGGATTCCGTAGCTTCTGCTCGCAGAGCCTTCGACGATTTTATGAAGAAATACGATGTTTCCGTTTTCCTCCGCTACATCGACATTCAGGTTCTTCACACCGTAACGTTCATCCTCGAGAGCCGTGAGCTCGTGGTAATGCGTCGCGAAAAGCGTCCGGATATGCGATTTATCATTGCAAAGATACTCAACCGCAGCCCATGCAATCGACAGTCCGTCGTAAGTGCTTGTCCCTCTTCCGATTTCGTCGAGAATAATCAGGCTTCGTGCCTTCGCATTGTTTAAAATATAGGAAAGCTCGCTCATTTCCACAAAGAATGTTGACTGACCCTGTGCCAGATTATCCGATGCTCCGATTCGCGTAAAAATCCTGTCGCAAACGCCGATTCTCGCCCTTTCGCAAGGCACGAAACAGCCTGCCTGCGCCATTAAAACAATCAAGGCAGTCTGCCGCATGTAGGTAGACTTACCCGCCATATTCGGACCTGTAATCAAAAGCAGGCTTTCATTGGTATCGTTTAAATAAGTATCATTGGAAACGAAAAGTCCGTCTGAAACCGTCTGTTCGATGACAGGGTGGCGACCCTTGACAATTTCCAGTTCTAAGGATTCGTCTACCGTTGGCTTTACATAGCCCAGTTTTTCACTGACATGTGCAAAAGATGTCAAAACATCCAGCTCAGCAACCGCCGCAGAAGTCGTCTGTATTTCCTTAATATATTGTTCTATGAAATTTCTTACCTCGATGAAGAGATTATATTCCATTTGGTTTATCTTTGTCTCAGCGTTAAGAACAAGGCTCTCCATCTCTTTCAGCTCCGGAGTTATGAAACGCTCTGCGTTGGCAAGCGTCTGCTTGCGTATGTAATTATCCGGAATCATGTCGTAATAGGAACGCGTGACCTCGAGGTAATAGCCAAATACACGGTTATAGCCGACTTTGAGGTTTTTAATTCCCGTGCGTTCACGCTCCGTTGTCTCTAAAGTAGAAATCCAATTTTTCCCGTCTTTTATAGAAAACTTCAGATTGTCAAGCTCTTCGGAATATCCGTCCTTAATCAGACCTCCCTCTTTTATTGCAAAAGGCGGCTCGTCACAAATCGCGTGGTCAATCAAGGAATAAACCTCTGTAAGTTCCGAAATCGAAGCGTTAATATTTCTTAAAGCGATAGACTGCGCTCCGCCTAAATCCGACTTGATTTCCGGAAGTACTGCGATAGAGTTTCTGAGTGCAATTAAATCTTTGCCGTTCGCATTCCCGCAGGCAATTCTGCCTGTCAGACGCTCAAAATCGTAAATTCGTTTTAAATTTTCTTTTATATTATTTCGGGTAAGCAAATCGTTATAGAGTTCTTCCACGCCGTCCAGACGCAGATTGATTTCTGCCGCATTATTCAGCGGCTCACGAAGCCACTGACGCATCTTTCGCGAGCCCATAGCGGTATGGGTCTTATCCAGTATACCTAAAAGCGACCCCTGCACTTTTTTCTCGTACAGTGTTTCGGTGATTTCCAGATTGCGGATAGTTGCCTTGTCAAGCGCCATATGCATGCCGATTTCATATTGATTGATACGCGTAAGATGTTTCAGCGTCTGCTTTTGTGTTTCCAAAAGGTAATTCAAAAGTGCTCCGAGCGCCAAAACCGCGCATGGACGAAAATCAAGTCCGAGGCCGGTAAGTGAAATACAGTTGAACTGTGCTTTAATCAGCTCACTGCAGCCTTTTTCGGAAAAATATGTATCGCCGAGAACATTGATATAGGCTCCCGTGATATTTTTTATTTCATCAATCGGATATTCTTCGGAAAAAGTCTGAGAAAGAATGATTTCGCTTGCTTTAATCTTTACAAGTTCATTTAGAATTACATCATATAAGTCAGAGCCCTTATATTCCGTAAGATAGAGTTCACCTGTCGAAATGTCGCAGTAAGCCACGGACATGGCATTTTCCCCCGCAAAAACCGATGCAAGGTAGTTATTTTCCTTTTCGGAAAGTATGCTTTGCGAAGTAATCGTTCCAGGCGTTACAACCTGGATGACTTCGCGCTTGACAATGCCCTTCGCCTGTGCGGGGTCTTCGGTCTGTTCACAGATGGCAACCTTGTAGCCTTTTTCGACAAGTTTGGCAATATATGAATCCGCGGCATGGAAAGGAACGCCGCACATGGGCGCCCTTTCCTCCTGACCGCAGCTTTTGCCTGTTAAGGTTAATTCCAATTCTTTTGACGCCAGTTCTGCGTCTTCAAAGAACATTTCATAGAAATCCCCCAGTCTGAAAAACAGAATGCAATCTTTGTAATTCTCTTTAATGTCCATATATTGCTGCATCATCGGGGATAATTTCATATAAAACTCCTTTTTATTATTTTGCGTTATATCATTTCCTTCGCTCGTCCCTTCGGCGTTGCCGCAAGGTAGGAAATGATGAAATTCGCTAACGCGAATTATAAGCCTTAATACCTTCTTTAATGATATTGATTCCGGCTTTCATGTCTTCTGCCTTCAGAACGTATGCGATACGGATGTCGGACTGTCCTACGCCCTTTGTGCCGTAGAATCCGCCTGCAGGTGCGAACATGCATGTTTCACCGTCAACGTCAAACTCTGTAAGCAGGAACATTAAGAATTTTTCTGCGTTGTCAACCGGAAGCTGGCAAGTGATATAGAATGCGCCTTCCGGAACACCGTACTTGATTCCTTCGATTTCGTTGAGTGCTTCAACGGAAACATTTCTTCTGTGTTCATATTCTTTCTTGATGTCATCGAAGTAGGACGGATCAAGATTGTAAAGAGCAGCAGAACCGATCTGGTCTAATGTCGGAACACAAAGTCTTGCCTGACAAAGCTTCATTAAGTTGCCCATCAGTTCTTCGTTCTTGGATGCGATGGAACCAATTCTTGCGCCGCAAGCGGAGAATCTCTTGGATACAGAGTCAACGATAATTACATTCTGTTCTGCTTCTTTATATGTACCGAAGGAGGACATTGCTTTTCCGTCATATACGAATTCTCTGTATACTTCGTCACAGATGAGGTATAAGTCATTCTTAATGACGATGTCAACGATAAGATCCATTTCTTCCTTTGTGAGAACCTTACCTGTCGGGTTACCCGGGTTGATGATTGCGATTGCTTTTGTCTTAGGAGAAAGAACGCCTTCAATCTTTTCTCTTACCGCATACTGATATCCGTCATCTGCAGTTGTAGGAATTGCAACAACTTCACCGCCTGCTGCCTTGATGAATGTCTTATAGTTTGTGTAGAAAGGTTCAGCCATGATTACTTCGTCGCCTTCATCGAGAATGCCTGTGAAAATCATGGAAAGAGCTTCAGAACCACCGTTTGTGATTAAGATGTCCTTGCTTTCGAATTCAATGCCGATTCTCTTGTAGTAACCGATTAAAGCTTCGATGAGGGACTTTTCGCCCTGGGAGTTTGCATATGCAAGAACTTCCTGGTCAAAATTCTTTACAGCGTCAAAGAATGCTCTCGGAGTCTTGATGTCCGGCTGACCGATGTTCAGTCCGTATACCTTCTTGCCTGCAGCTCTTGCAGCGTCAGCATAAGGCACAAACTTTCTGATTGGGGAAAGGTCCATGGCTTGAATCTTTTTTGATAATTTCATTTTTAATCTCCTCTTTTCTTTTTTTATTACATCTTTTATTTTTCTAACTCCTCGTGGGAGGTGTTGACAATGGTAAGAACATCCTCCGGCGTCAGCGCTGCTTCAGCTTTCGACTCCTTCGTCAGGTACAAAAGATACTCGATGTTTCCTTTTGCGCCCGTCACGGGACTGAAGGTGAGACCTGCAGGATGCAAATCATTCTCTAATCCATATTGTACCACATTTTTGATAACTTCCTCATGTACTTTTTTATCGCGCACGATTCCTTTTTTTCCGACCTGTTCTCTTCCTGCCTCAAACTGCGGTTTTACAAGGCATACAAGCGTTCCGTCCGTTCCGAGAAGCTTCG
>CABQMM010000105.1 GCA_902465215.1 uncultured Bacillota bacterium | reverse complement strand
CAAAGACTTGGCAATGGTTCTGGCAATCTGGGAAACCTCCAGCGTATGCGTCAGTCTTGTGCGGAAGTGATCACCTTCCGGCGCCAGAAATACCTGTGTTTTATGCATGAGCCTGCGAAATGCTTTGGAATGGACGATGCGGTCCCTGTCTCTCTGAAAGTCCGTCCGTATTTCACACGGCTCCTCAGGGAAAACGCGTCCTCTCGAAGCTGCACTTTTCGCTGCACGCTCCGACAAAATTTGAAATTCTCTTTGTTCCAATTCTTTTCTAAGTAACATTTCACACCTCACCTAAAATTCCTTTGTTTTATTTGATTCCGGTATGTCCGAAACCGCCTGCGCCCCGCTCTGTGGTGTCAATTTCCGAAACGGAAAGGAAATCCGCCTTTTCATATTTGGCGAAAATAACCTGCGCAATCCGGTCGCCGTTATGTATCGTATAGGGCTCCTGCCCCCAGTTAATCAGCGGAATGTTCCACTCGCCCCGATAGTCGCTGTCCACGGTTCCCACACCGTTGACAAGGCCGATTCCGTGCTTGATGGCAAGTCCCGAGCGCGCCCTTATCTGCGCTTCGATGCCCTGCGGTATCTCCACAAACAGTCCGGTAGGAATCAAGCGCCGTTCCCCCGGCATCAGCGTAATCGGTTCGTCGATATATGCCCGCAAATCCGCTCCCGAAGAGCCTTCCGTGGCATAGGACGGCAAAGCGCCGCCTTTGCTTACAATTTTTATTTCCATATTTTGCTCCAATCGAATCTTTTATCGGTAACCGCAACGCCCGTGTAGGTATCCGGGTCGCAAATCAGCATTTTAATCTCGTCGATGTCCGCAAGGCTTACCCGGTCGATAGCGTCGATAATTTCCTCTGTCGTGTAGACCTTGTCGAGAAGCGTGAGGCTTTTTCCGTTTGCAAACATACGGCTTGCTACATTTTCCTGTCCGAAAATAAAGTTGCTCTTCATCTGCTCCTTTGACATGGAAAATTCATCTTCCGTAATGCTTCCATTTCGCAGTACTTCAAGCTCTTCCTGAATGCCTTCAAGCGCGTGCCTGATCTTATCGTGGCCGACACCTGCATAGATGAGATAATATCCGTCATGGCTGAACGAACTTGCAACGGAATAAACGCTGTAAGCAAGCCCTTTCTGCTCCCTGATGTTCTGGAAAAGCCTTGAGCTCATGCTTCCGCCCATAATATTGTTCAAAATATTCAGTGCATAGCGTCTGTCGTCTCCGAGAGCCAGACCTTTGGTCGCAAGGCAGATGTGTGACTGCTGAATGTCTTTGGTCATAACCTTAAAGCTTCGTTTGTATTCTGCCTGCTCATGCTGTTTCTTCTCTTTCGTCTTTCGCAGGTTTTCAAATTTATCCTCTAAGAATTTGCAAAATTCATTTTCATCAAAATTTCCTGCTACTGAAACCACAACTGCGTCGCGCGTATACTCTGCTTCCTTATATTCTGTCAGCACATTGCGGCTGATGCCCTTCAGCGAGGTCGGCGTCCCGATAATGCTTTTTCCGAGCGGGTCGCCCTTAAACAAAAGTTCTGTTACCGTATCGTGCGCCAAATCATCCGGCTGGTCCTGAATCATTTTGATTTCTTCACAGATAACCTTGCGCTCCTTTCCCATCTCGATTTTGTCAAAAAGTGAGCCTGTGAGCATATCTAAAATCACTTCTGCGCCTTTTTGCAGATTCGCTCCGATGGTTTTCACGTAATAGCAAGTTGCTTCCTTTCCCGTGAAAGCGTTCATCTGTCCTCCGATACGGTCGATGTCCTCCGCAATCTGACGGGCATTCCGCTTTCTGGTTCCCTTAAACATCATGTGTTCGATAAAATGAGACACACCCGCATTTTTCGGCGTTTCATCCACTGCACCTGCTTTTACCCATACACCGAATGCTGCTGACTGTACATAATCTATTTTTTCTATTACGACGCGAATGCCGCAGTTTAACTGTCTAATCTCAATATTACTCATTATTTTTCCCTCCGCGCTTTTATCAAGCCAATAACTAAAAAGATGGCAACCATGACGAGCGCAATATTCTCCCCTACTTTTCCAAAGGAAGCACCCACAGCGTCAGTTGCCCATAATATGACGCAAAAGCCAAATAAGATTGCAATTGTAATTCCGATTCCCATTTTATTCATAAAATACCTGCCCTGAATTTTCTAATCACAATATTGTAACATACTTTTGAAGAAATTCATATAGTAAGAAAGAAAAGATATTGGATTATAAGGAGGTAACTATATGAGCTGCTTTGGTGGAAGAGTATCCCCGGACCTCTATCAGAATTGCTGCAACTCGAATGTCCTCTGCGAATTCGACGGTGACTTGAATAAGGTGGTTTCCGAGCCGATTTATGTGCAAAAAGTTTACGATGCAGTCTTAGTGCATCTTCAGGGCATGAAAACCGTTCAGAACCAGACTTTACCCCTTCGATTCCTCGCGGACACCGGGTAAAGCGCGTAATAGATATCCGATGCAGACGGAGCTTTAATCCTAACAATGTAGATGACTCTAAGAATTTAAAACTGGATGTTGACACGATGATTTCGGGCGCAACATTCTTAAGAAACGGCGCAGGTCAGGAATTGACCGCAGTCGGCGCCGACGGACACTTTTCGGAAAAGATTTTATATGCGGAAACAAAGGAATGTGACGACCGCTGCATGGGTACTCCTATCTTCGGCACACAAAACATAACGATTACGGGAAATGTTATTATCGAACTGGATTTACTGCTTTCAGACAGCTGCGGAAATGAATCGGTATTCACCATCTGCGCAGATGTCAATGTTGCGGAAGCTGCACATCCTCTGGTACTTACAAACTTCTTCGAAATCTGTATGCCGTCAACGGTTGATACCGCATTCCTTCCACGCTTTACGGAATTTTGCAATTCGGCGTGCGAAGCAAGGCTAGCTACCAACAACTACGGCAGAGACCTGTGTGTTGAGCCGGACGGAACAGTTACGGGCAATTTAATCATCGCAATCTGTGTCAGCTGTGAGAAGAAAATCGTTGTGCCGGTGCAGCTCTGCGTACTTTCCACGGGATTCGTCTCGCTGGAATCGCAGCAGAACGCAATCTGCACCACATTCCCGGCACTGTTCCCGAAACAGATTCGTCCGTCCGACACGCTTGAAAACTGCGGAGAGGTGTCCGATGAAGAGGATGAATGCGATCCGTGTGCAAGACCGTCGTGCAATCCATGCTGCGACCCTTGCTGTGACCCATGCTTCGATCCTTGCAGAGAAAACGACAACAACGGCGGCGGACACCATGGAAGACCGCAGCCGAGAAGATAATCTGAAATACGAACCGTACAAAATTCATTTTATTGCTCCTTATTCAAAAGAGACGGCTTCCCGCTGTTTGGGTGCCGTCTCTTTCTCTTCGTTTTCTATTTTTACTTATGATACTCTTTTACAAGCTGTGCTCCGTAATGAAGCGCGTTCAGGTTGCTTTCTTCCGTTCCCTTCGGCACATGATTCAAAACTGCCGCTTCTACGGACTGCTGTGTGGCAACGCCCATCAGTTCATTGACAACTCCTACTGAAATGATGTTTGCGGACATATGGTTTTTTATGACCTCTGTTGCGCCTTCCAAAATCGGAAGATGATAAACCTTATGTGCCTTTTCCACTTCTTCCGGAACTGTAATTTCCTCATCGACAACCACAATCGCATTCGGTTTCAGACTCCCGACATATTTATCGAGGGAAACCTGCGTCAGGGATAAAAGCAAATCCGGAAGCAGAACCTTCGTATAGGTAATCTTTTCGTCGGAAATAATTGTTTCCGCCTTGGAGGAGCCTCCTCTGGCTTCCGGTCCGTACGCCTGGCACTGAACAACCTGTTTTCCGTCCTCGAAAGCAGCTTCAGCCAGAATAATTGTTCCCATGATAACGCCCTGACCGCCGGAACCTGTCATTCTGATCTCAATCTTTGCCATTACTTATTACCTCCAACCTTATCAATTATCTGAAGATACATATCCGTGTATTCTTCTTTGTTTTCGTTTCTTGAAAGCTCGCCGATTACCATCTTTCCTTCAAGCTCTTCCGGAGACATTGTCTGCGCTTTCTTTACATCCACTGCATTATCCCGCTGCCAGGAAAGCATTTTAACGGAATCGCCTTTTTTGTTCTTTCTTCCGTAATAGGTCGGACAAACGGAAACGCCTTCGATTAAAGAAAATCCGTGATGCTTGATTCCTGCTTCAATCAGTTTGATTGCCTGCGGCGCATGGAATGCTGTGCAGCGACCGGTAAAGGTCGCACCTGCCGCTTCTGCAAGCTTTGGAATATCAAAATTATAGTCGATATTTCCGTATGGAGCTGTCGTTCCTTTTTCTCCGTGCGGTGTTGTCGGTGAATACTGTCCGCCCGTCATTCCATAAATATTGTTGTTAAATACAACGACAGTTAAGTCAATGTTTCTTCTGCAGGCATGAATCAGATGATTGCCGCCGATTGCGGAAGCATCTCCGTCTCCTGTAATAACGATTACCGTAAGCTCAGGATTGGCAAGCTTTACACCCGTAGCAAATGCGATTGCTCTGCCATGCGTAGTATGTAATGTATTGTAGTTCATGTATCCTGCCGCTCTGGAAGAACAGCCGATACCGGAAACGATGACTACCTTATCCGGGTCAAGCCCGCAGTTTTCAATCGCCTGCGCAACATCCCGCATTAAGATTCCGTGTCCGCAGCCCGGGCACCAGATATGAGGAAGTCTGTTAACACGCATTGTTTTTTCAATCAATTTGCTTGGCATATTAATACACCTCCTTGACTTTGTTGAGGACTTCAGCCGGCGTAATTGTCGTACCGTCGATTTTTCCGAGGAATGACACCGGAACTCTTCCTTCAACCACGCGCTGTACTTCCAAAAGCATCTGTCCGTCATTATGTTCAGCAACGATAATCTGTCTTAAATGCTTGTTGTTTTTTATTACCTTTAAAAGTGCCTCTTCCGGGAACGGCCATACTGTAATCGGACGGAACATTCCCAGCTTGATGAAATCAAATTTATGGGACTCTTCAATTGCGCCTTCAACCGCTCTGGCTGTACCGCCGAAACAAATGATCATCGTTTCGCAGTCATCGCAGTCTGCTTCTTCCCATTTCTGGATACGATCCCGTCTCATGCGGATTTTGTCCAGAAGCCTTCTCTCCTGACTATCCGTAATATTATTATCATTGGTCGGGAATCCGTCCAAATCATGGAAAAGTCCTGTTACATTGAAGTGGTCGCCTTCACCGAACGGTGCGTATTCCGGTACATAGTTTCCTTCCTGAACCGCATACGCCAGTGTTCCGTTGAATCTGCGGTCGATTCTTCTGTTTGAAATTGTAAGTTCCTCTGCTGGGATCATTTCACAGCCTTCTCTTAAATGTCCGATGATTTCGTCCATAAGGAAGATAACCGGAACACGGAATCTTTCCGCCATGTTAAAGGCTCTAACTGTTTCCGTATAACATTCCTGAACCGATGACGGGGAAATTACGATGACCGGATGGTCTCCGTG
>CABQMM010000104.1 GCA_902465215.1 uncultured Bacillota bacterium | reverse complement strand
ACAATTAAATCATCCCACAAGTAATTTTGGATACCCAAAAACAAAGAGCCTTTGCGCTGCGGGCGGATTCGTCCTGCAATGCAAAGGCTTTTTTGCTAAATCAGTTTGCTAAATCAATGCCAGAAGTGCCTCCCGTTCCTCTTCCGTCAGCTGCATGCTCAGGCACACGCGCTCGATGGTCTGCATGTCCGGAATGAAATCTGCCTCGGTACAAAGCTTCGTAAAGTCGTTCTTGCTCATGCCCATCCTCGAAAAGGTTATCGTCCCGTCCGCAATCTTTTTGTCATAATATCTGAAAAATAAAGTCTTAAAAGTCAGTCGTTCCATATCTTCTTCTCTTCTTTCTGTATAAAATCTCAAAAATAATATTTATAAAGAGCACAATTCCTACTATCATCATACCACAATGCATGAAAAATGTATCGGGCAGAATTTTGATAATCGGGTCCGTCGCCGGGTTAAAGAGCCAGTAATCGTTGCGGAAAAAGATTTTATGCATCATGACAAAAGCCCACTGCCAGTCGATGAGAACCGCCGCAAGCGTAGACACTGCGATCACCGCCGAGGTAATCACCGATACCCTCATCCAGCGATAGGTTTTTCTCCGCCAAATCAGCAGCCCTGTGAAGAAAAGGCCTCCCACCGCTGCAATAATCTGCGCCGTCATAAAAATCGTCTTTACCTCTTCAAAATGGATTCTGCCCTGCAGGGACATGGTCATATCGGGAAACTGCAGCTCTTGCTCCCCGCCCAGAAGATTATAGTCAATCAAAGTATCATAATTCCGAATGCATTCCTGCCGCGTAAACCCGGAGTTTTCCGGTATATTCAGCCTGTCGATGTCGAAATAATACAGTGGTCTGAATAAAACCGTCACGCTGATTGCGATACAGATTACGGTTACTGCCGCCAAAATCCCAAGGCAAACCTCTCCTGCCCAATCTTTCGTTCGGTTCTGTCGTGTCCGGCCTGAATTTGTTATCTCTGCCACTATAGATTTTCCTTTCCGCCTGTGTTAAAATCTTTTGTATGAAAGGAGATCACAGGCATATGAACATTATACCATATAATTACCATACACATACAGAACTTTGTGACGGAACTGCAAGTTTAGAAGAGATGACACTTGCCGCAATGAAAGAAGGCTTTAAAGTTATCGGGTTTTCCGGTCACTGCTATACGGCATATGATGACTGCTACTGCATGAGCCTTGAAGGCACAAAAGACTATCGAAGCGAAATTCTCAGGCTCCGTGAAAAATATAAAGATAAAATTCTGATTTTGTGCGGAATCGAGCAGGATTTTGGCTCAGATGAGCCTGTCTCTGATTATGACTATTCTATCGGCTCGGTTCATGCAATCTTCCCGGATGCGCTTGCGAATTCCACGGATAATTTTCATGGCTTCGACCGCAGCCGCTTTTACTATATCGACTGGAGCGTGGAAAAAATCCAAGAAGCGCTTTGCGAGGATTTCGATGGTGACCCTTACGCTTTTATCGAGCGCTATTACCGAACAGTTTCCATGCTTCCGGAAGTGACCGGATGCCAGATTATCGGACATTTTGATTTGATTACAAAATTCAATGAAAAAAGCCCATGGTTTGACGAAAATCATCCGCGATACCAAGCTGCAGTCAAGAGCACTCTTGACAGTATTTTCAAAACATATCCCCTCACGGATGCTGCAAAATACCCCGGAGCGGATGGAAACCCGATTTTCGAAATCAATACCGGAGCCATTTCCAGAGGCTGGCGCACGAGCCCTTACCCGTCTGCGTGGATTTTAAAGGAAATCAATCAGCGAGGCGGACATATCATGATAAACAGCGACAGCCACGCAGTCGATACGATTAGCTGTTCATTTAAAGAAGCCTTGCAGCTTGCCAGAGACTGCGGATTTCAGAATACGAAAATCCTCACGCAACGCGGGCTTGAAAATTACAAAATATAGGTATAAAAGGCATATTTTTAGGGTCGGCAAACTGCCGACCCTTTTCACATCTTATGTATTCAAGCCCTTATTTCGCGCCGCCGATATATTTCAGACAACATTTTTCGGATAATGCCGTACCGATGGCGGTTCCATATTCGCCGTCTTTCGGAACAAGGAAGTTAAGATCCGGGAACATCGTCTTAATCATACGGCAAACATATTCACATTCCGGAAAATTGGTTAATGCCCCAATCAGAACAAAATCCTTAATATTCGTTCCCTGCGCAATCAAAGCCGCTGTCTGACATATGGATTCGATGACCATATGAACGATTCCCGCTGCCTTGTCTTCGCAAGTAGCCCTCGAGGATGCTTTTCCGAAATTTGACGCTGTAACCTCAAGATTCAGCCCCGGAAGCGGTTTCTCAGATATGTCTCCGACCCTTAGGTCGATATGTCCAACCTGGCCGTTTGATGCCAGTTCCTGAATTTTATCAATATCGTTTGTATTCAGCATCAGCTTCGACAGACCGATAATCGTTCCGCCGCCGATTCCGATTCCGCCCAGATGCGTTGGAATACCATCCTTTACGCCCACAAAGGAAGTTCCGGTTCCCATGCTTACAACCATGAATTCTTTCTTTCCCTGCGCGAAATACCCGCCACCGACGCCGTTTGCGGTAAACTCGTCGACTTTATATGTCGGCAGTCCGTATATAGGCTGCTCTACCGCGCTGCAGCCGACACCGGTCAAATTAACCTGTTCAATATCTTCAAGCGACAATTCATTATCGTACAAAAACTTTCCAAAAGCTCCAAACAGCGATGCAATCGCATTGCTTGCCGAAATTTGAACCGACTTCAGCATTTTTTCTTCGTCAAATCCTGCAATCTTCGTGGTACTTCCGCCGATGTCGATTCCAACTACAATTCCCATTTTTTAATGTCCTTTTGCCTTTCAAGTAATAAAAACATTGTTAATTATATCACAGCGCCTATCGATTGTCTACTTAATTTTGAAAGAAACAGTTGTTTTTAACCCATTTACATCCGTTACCACAAGCTTATAGGAGCCTTCCTTGGAAACTTTTTTACCGCTTGTAATCTTCTTGCCGTTCAAAGTTGCTTTAGAAATTCCGCAGTTATCCTTGAACTTAATCGTCTTGGCTCCGATATAAGTCTTTTTGTTCTTAACACCTGTAACAACTGGTTTTTTCGTATCTTTAATTGTGAATGTCACGTCATAATAATCAGAAACCTTAACCGTGTACTTTCCGCTCTTCGTGAGCTTCTTCGTGATATCAAAGGAAGTTTCCTTTCCGTTGTTTTTTTGGTAAACACCGGTCTTGATTCCGCTTAAATCGTTTGCAGTGAATGTCACAGCCTTATTGTATGTGCTTCCGTTTTTCACTCCGCTTATCGTCGGAGCGTTCTCTTCTTTTGCTGTCGATACCATCATTTCCTGATTCTTGACAAAGTCCTTAAGCTCAAGTTCAAAAGTCGCGGTATATCCGTCTTCAGAAATCGTGCCGATGCTGCTTACTGCTGTAATTTTTTCCGGCATTTTCACAGTCATTACATATTTCATCAATTGACTCATATCTGCCCCGAGCGCTTTGTAGTAGGCTTCAGCTTCATCGTAGTCGGCTTGTGTCATTGATGCAGGCATGCAAATGCGGATTCCGTTTTCAGACACTATAACATTCTCATATCCCTCCGCTAAAGCTTCTTTCAAGTCTTTCAGTGACGCAAAATCAACACTTTGATGGAACTGATAGTATTCCTTTCCATCCTTTGTGATAACTTCTGGTTTATCCTCTCCGAAAACATCACTGTCAGTGCCGAAGCTCTCAAGGAAAAGATCATAGGGTTCCTTCTCTGCTTCAATCAAAGCTTCAACGGTTCCTGTTCCGTCAGCATTCAGCACGACGGTGCTTCCCATATACATGCATCCGCTCAAGCTAAAAATCAATATTACGCTGAAAACCATTGTAATTATTTTCTTCATTCTATTTTCCCCTTTCTGTTCTAACATTCTTTGCTTTTACAGTCTAATAAGTATACCATACTTTTTTGCCCTGTAAAAGCCCTTTCAGCACTATTATTTCTGCGCAGATTTACAAGATACCAGTCCGAGAAGCGACAAAATCAAAAAGAGCAGCAAGGTATAAAGCGGCATATGATCTCCCGTCTTTGGCACGTCTGTCGGAATCTGTGGTTTTATCGGCATATCCGGCTTTTTAGGTTTTTCAGGTTTTTCCGGTCTTTTAGGTTTTTTCGGCTTTTCGGGTTTCTCTGGCTCTTCCGGGATGTTCGTCTTTTCATTTTCCACTTCGACCCGCGTAATCAGCTCAAGGGTGGTTCCGGTATCAATCAGGTGGAACTCGCTGTCAGCTTCATAGCCGGAAGGAGCCTTTACTTCCCGATAGAAGAACTTGCCCTTGCCGGATACCGAAACGCTGACAAGACCGTACTTTCCGCTAACCAGATTCTTTTCGAAAAGCTTCTTGTCCGGAACATAGGTTATACCGTCATCGGCAAGTTTTGCGCTCCAAAGCTCAAATTCCGCTCCGGAAAGAGACTCTCTTGTTTCCTTATCCACCTTCTTAATTTCAATCGTATAGGAGTGGCCTCCACCGCCGCCATCCGGCGGTCTTTGTACATTTGCAATCGTAAACTCATAAAGCGGCACGCCTTTGATGATGCGGAAGCTGTGGTAATCGTTATCTTCTGCGATGTAGCCCGAAGGTGCCTGCACTTCACGCCAAAAATAGGTTCCGTAAGGAAGCTCTGCAATGAACTCCCCTTTTGCATCGGTTGTGTAAGTACCCAGTTTTTCGTCCGGTTCTGCCGTCCACTCGCCGGATGGCTTTGCCGACCAGATTTCGAATTTTGCGCCGGAAAGTTTTTTGCTCTGGTCCTTCTTATCCACCTTGACAAATTTTACTTCCGGTACATGGTCGTTTTCCACCGCAAAGCTGTCGCGGTTATCGGAGTTGAGCTTAATCATAATCTTATCTGCGGAGCTGTCCTGTCTTCCGAGCGTGACATTCTTGGAAAACTCGAAGGATTCCTTTGGATTGAAAGCACCCGTGGAAGTTACCGCAGAATGTGCATCCTCGTTAAAGAGAAGGGAAATCACATTTTCAATCTTTGCCGAAACCACGCCGTATTTATCGAGGCTCACGGTAACGACTGCGCCGGAGGCGGTATTAAGCACAACCTTATCCTTCGCATTTAAAACGATTTCGCCCGATGGGTCGAGCGTCTCCGTGACTGTCTTACCGCCCGAGGTGCGTTTAAAGGTTTCCTTGATGACATTCTGATTCAAATCATCCTTTACGGTAAGAACCGCGCTGTGCTTAAAGATCTGATTTCCCTTCGGCGTTAAGTTTCCGGTGGTGACAGTGACGGAAGGCTCATGCGTAATCTTCGCATTCAAAATGACTGCCGCCTTATCCGTTCCTGCGCCGGTTAAAGTAAACTCCGGCGTGTAAGTGGTAAGATCTTCGCCTGCGATTGGCGTCCAAAGCTCTTCATAGCCTGCATAGTAGCCCGTATAGGTTCCTCTTGGGGTAAAGGTCTTTGTCACACCGTCGACGGTATAGTCATAGGTATT
>CABQMM010000103.1 GCA_902465215.1 uncultured Bacillota bacterium | reverse complement strand
AGACCTTTTTGCTCTTTTTCATAATGTCGGCGGCATATTCCCTGCCGTACTTCTCTGCCAGAACCTTTTTCATCGGGCTTTTGAACATCCAGAAATAAAAACCATTGTATTTCATATCACTTTTCCTCCCGTGATTTATTTACAGACTCAAAAAACGCAGTCCAGCCGCCAAAGTGATAGACCATCATCGCATCCATATACCGCTCGGCTGTCTTTCTGTCGGTGCATTCCGCTACGATCCGGCGGTAGCTGTCAAACTGCGCAGATATCAAAAGCCCGAGCAGTTTTTCATCCATATCAGCAACGCCCTCTGCACGGAAAAACACAGTGCTCTCTTTGATCTTACTTTGCACAAGCCCGTCGAAGTAATGCTCAAAGCTGCTTCCCGCACTGCGGCAAAGGAGGAGTACCGCTTCCTCGTAATGGTCAAAAATCAAGTGAAGTATCGCTGCGGATTCGTGCTGCATTGAAGTTTTCAGTCCCGCAAAAAAATCGTTTTTCGCACCCGAATAATACTCGGCCTTGGTATTCTGAAACAATGCTTCAATATCATCAAGAAGCGGTTTCAGCAGGTGTCCGAACAGTTCATCTTTTGATTTATATCGTGTTTGTATCGCACCGACTGTCGCACCCGCCTTATTGGCAATCTTTCGAAGAGATGCGCTGGAATAACCTTTCTCCGAAAATTCTTCCCGTGCGGCTGTGATGATTTTATCGTCGAGTGAGTGATCTCTGAGTGCCATATCCTTGCCTCACTTGCTATAATTACGCTGTAATTGATTACACTGTAATTATAGCAAGTTGCAATGGCTTTGTCAAGTCTATAAAAAACGCCCAACCGCTAATGCGATTGGGTGTTATTTGGCGGAAGCGGTGGGATTCGAACCCACGTGCCCTTGCGGACAACCGCATTTCGAGTGCGGCTCGTTATGACCACTTCGATACGCTTCCTTATCCTATATTCTATAAAATTGCCGTGCCGGTCAGGATTCCGCCGGCACCTTGAAAAGTATAACACAAATCGGCCCGTGGTTCAAGCAAAACTCGCTGAAAAACTTCACGAAAAATTTCCTGAAAAATTTTTTTAAAAAAGTATTGACAGCCTATAACTTTTATAGTATAGTTAGCATATGCTAACCGAAGACGATATAAAAAGTTCTAGCCACACTTTTTCTCGGTTAGCAGTATTTAAGCCATCAAGTTAGCTTAGGCTAACCTTATGTAATCTCATTTTGTGCCACTTAAAAAATTTTGATTGTCATCATTATTTGGTCTGAGGCGGGCACACCCGTTGCCCGCCCATTACAGACTCCCACATCTACGGAGGAACCCCAAATGGAACATTATCTGGTTGAACATTGCTCACCGACATTGGCATCGCTTAAGACAGCCAATCTTTTTAATTATACATTTTGTTCGGAAGACGAACTCCAAAATCACTTGAAAACGCTGGCATCCACGCTTGAGCCAAAGGGAGTCAGCATTACCGTATTGAGAAAAAGAGCCCAAAGCGCTCTCATCTATGTCTATAGAGAGAAAAAGCTCCGGGCTGATTTGAATCATCCAAATGCCTGTAAAATTTTGCGAAAAAATGGTTATTCTGATACTTCCGTTGACGCTGCGCTTATGCATCTGAAAGAGCGCTTCGCAAGCTGCGCCTGCAGCAAAGAGTCTCCGCATGAAATCGGTCTGTTTTTAGGCTATCCGCCTGCTGATGTTGCAGGCTACATTCTGAACAGCGGGAAAAACTGCAAATGCTGCGGCTGCTGGAAGGTTTACTGCAACGAATGTGAGGCGATGAAAACCTTCGCAAAATTCGCAAAATGCAAGGAAGCCTACAAGTCCATGTTCTTCCAGAAAGGCAAAACGCTTCACCAGCTCACGATTGCGGTTTAAGTGGTTACAATATTTGCAAGCACCGCGCGGTCTGCAAAAACCGCGCGTTTTATATTTCTACCGTCACTTCCGCCGGCTCGTCGATTTCAACCGGGCCTTCTATATAGGCGGTTTGAACCTTACCGCCCCGGACTTCTACCGATGCGTCAATCGTTCCCGCAGGCTGTGGGAATGTGAAGGTATAGTCACCGTCCGGTTTTTCGGAGCCGAACGCGATGGCACAGGATGCGGTGCCGCTGGCGCAGGATCCTTCGAAGTAGGTGCTGTCCACATCCTTCACGTAAACAACCGGAGCCAGCATTTCGTTCTTCGTGTCATAGAACATCGCGCCCATTGCCGGCGGACTGAATCTGTCATATACAAACTTCTTTACGCGTTCAAAATTTTCAAGGTTTGCCGGGATGTCCGGTATAATCAGGTGCAGTATCCCGCCGAAGTCAACTGCCTTAACCTCTTTGAGGGCGGCATCCGACGCGGTGTTGTCCGGTGCACCTGCCGCCGTTGATGCTTTCGGCATGCTGCTGCCCGCTGCACCGGAACTCTCAGAGCCTCCTGCTGTATCGAAAATGCCCGAAATGTCGAATCGTTTAATGTCGATATACGCAGGCATCTTCACCTTTGTGTAATTCGTATCGGTATTAACCTCAACGGTGAGGATTTCATCGACACCGCTGACATCGACGAACACTTTGCCGCTGCCGGAAATCCCGAGCTGCTTTGCAACCATCAGCCCGAAAGTTCGGGTTGCGTTTCCGCAGAACTCCAGCCCGCACATTTCCATCCTGCCCTCGGCACGCCCACATTCAGGTGCATCCAAAATGAAGGCCACCTGCTCTGCTGCGTACTCTTCCATCGCTAGAAGCTGCTCGGCAACCTTCGCATAGTCCGCCCTTGCAAATTTGTCGTGCACGAAAATTGTTTTGTTGCCTGCGGGATTTGCCACGGTTATTTTAATGTTCTTTTCCATCGTTTATTACCTATTTTATCCCTACAAGTCCTGAATGATTTTTCAAAATTATTTTGCCGCTGCGCTGAGTGCCTTGCCCCATGCACCGTAGGAGCGGCCGTATTTGGAGTCCGTGTAGGAACGTATCTTTACATAATATTTCACGCCGCTCGTTGCTTCCTTGAATGCCATGGAATTGAATTTATCCGCGTGAATTGTAAAATTGTGCGTCTTCTCCGCCTCAAAGTTCTCGGATTCACTAATGAGGATGTTATATCCGCTTGCATATTCTTGCCCCTTCCATTTGAGGATGAGTTCTCCCTTTTTCTGGGAAGTCAGGGATGTCAATGCCATTTTTTTCGGGGCGATGCGGAAATACATCGTCGTTTGGCCTTCGTATTTGCCTTTTGCTTTCTTCCCCGCCTTAATCGTCATCTTCGCGATTCCCGGCTTCGTGTTGTAGGAATATTTAACGGTTATAAGACCCTTCTTTACGAGGTCCGCCTGTTTGAGTTTCCCGATTTTGAGCGCAGGTTTTTTCGCCTTTCCGTTATAAGTCGTCGTTTTATAGGAAAGTTTCATGACCTTCGAATCAAGACGCGGCGAGTATGCCACCGGATATCTGCCCATAAAGGTTACCGTAACGGCTGCTCCTCCCGGTATGCCGTCAGCTCTCACATGCTCAAAGTCAGACTGGTCAAAATCCCAAAGTCCTTCCTGACCGTTATAGTTCGTGATTACATCGCAGACTTCCGTGTCTGAGCCGGCAAAGATTTCAAGAATCCAGCCGTACTGCGAATCATAGTTAAGTGTATAAAACTCGCTTCCCCTCGCGTTTGGCTCAAATGTAACCGTAGGAGGTACATCGTCCGGCTCCCCGCCGTAGCCAAAAGCCGCTTCCGCACTAAACGGAATCATCGTAAATACAAGGCAGAGCGCCATGCCGAGCGTTAATAATTTTTTCTTCATTTCTTCCTCCTTAATTTAGATTTTTGTCTGTTTTATTTTTATCCACTTTTTCCCTATATATGATAACATTTGAGTGCTTTGTGTGTCAAGACAGCATGGTTTTTTGGCGATTTTTGGGGTATAATAAAGTCAGAAAAACACAAGGAGAGAGAAATCATGGATCAGAGAATTATCAAACTTTCGGATATGCTTACAAGTTACTCCTGCGACCTCCAAAAAGGCGACAGGGTTTTAATCGATTACGAGGGCGAAGCCACCCGGCCGCTTGTCTGCCAGCTTATCAAGGACTGCTACAAGCTCGGCGCAAAGCCTTATGTAACTTCCCGGGACAGCCGCCTGATGCGCGAAATGCTGCTGGGCTGCGACGAGGAGCAGCTGGAGTTTCTCAACGATTGCCAGCTTTATCAGATGAAGGGAATGGACGCGTACATTGCCATCCGCGGAAATGAAAACACCGCAGAGCTCAGCGATGTGCCTTCCGAAAAACTCAATCTTTACTACAAAATGACACGCCCGACGCTCGACTACCGCGTAAACCGCACCAAATGGGTGATTCTGCGCTACCCGAACCCTTCGATGGCACAGCTTGCGAACATGTCGCAGGAAGCATTTGAGGAATTTTTCTTCAATGTCTGCACGCTCGACTATAAAAAAATGAGCCGCGCGATGGACAGCCTCGTCGACCTTATGAACCGCACGGACAAGGTTCATCTCGTGGGTCCGGGCACCGACCTCAAGTTCTCCATCAAGGACATTCCGGCAGTCAAGTGCGATGGTCTTCGCAACATTCCGGACGGCGAGGTCTACACAGCCCCTGTCCGCGAGTCGATGAACGGTGTGATTTCCTACAACACCCCGAGCGAGGAGCAGGGCTACACCTACGAAAATATTCGCTTTGAAATCAAAAAGGGCAAAATCGTCAAGGCGACTGCCAACAACGACGAAAAAATCAACGCCCTTCTCGACACTGACGAGGGTGCCCGCTATTTCGGCGAATTTGCCATCGGTGTCAATCCGTATGTGATGACGCCTATGAAGGACACACTTTTCGACGAAAAAATCTGCGGAAGCTTCCATCTTACGCCGGGCATGTGCTACGAAGATGCACCAAACGGCAACGAATCCGCGGTCCACTGGGATCTGGTGATGATTCAGCGCCCGGAATACGGCGGCGGCGAAATCTGGTTCGACGATGTCCTGATTCGCAAAGACGGGCTTTTCGTGGTTGACGAGCTGAAGTGCCTGAACCCGGAAAATTTGAAATAGCAATGCGCCCGGCGGCTTGTGCGCCTGCGCCCGCCCGTGTGTCGAGTGGCGCGGCCGCGGCGGGCGGCCCTGAGGCCGCCTTGGGGCCGCCTTGGGGCCGCCGTGCATAAAATGCCGGAATCTTCTATCTTTTTGACGTTTTGGCCGAAAAGATAGAAGATTCCACCTCTTTTGGCCGAGATTTTTCGGGCGACGAAAAGACTGTTTCAAATCGTCAAAATTCTCATTTGCATGAAATCGTTGAAATTTCAACGATTTCATTTTAAAGCGATTTTTTACGCATAATCTCGTAGTTCGAGATTATGCCTTTTTTATAGGTCGGGAGCCCTCCGCGGGGCTCCCGGCTTCTATTTTTGAGGCGGTTTGGGCAAAAAGATATGACTTTATGCACGATTATCCATTTTTTCCCAACTGCGGCAGGGAGTAAAGCGGCGAAAGCAAGGCGGGCGCATGGCAGGGCGATCGAGTAGGGGCTAACTTGTAGCCCCTCTCACACCACCGC
>CABQMM010000102.1 GCA_902465215.1 uncultured Bacillota bacterium | reverse complement strand
CCCATCCTCGAATAATTCAAGGACAGGTAATAGCCTGCGGTGCCACCTTGTTTGATTTCGTCTCGACAAAATCCTCTCTGCAGAGTGCCGTCACACTCCTCTCCACTGACGCAGGAGTCTCGTCTCAGATACTCACGCCTATGCGCTTTCCCCTCGCCCTCAGGAGCCCATTCTTCTGAATCTGCATCTGCCCGGCTTCCACCGTCCCGGGTTCGCTGTGAGACCGTAAATCAGTTTTACTTCTCCCTCAAAGGTTTTATTATTGATTTAATGTATATACGGAGTTTACCACTTGTTTTGTGGTTTGTCAATAGTTTTTCATAAAAAAATTAATATTTTTTACGGTTTTTTTGTGATATTCTCCAAATCAAAACCCGTCTGACTGTCTTATAGCAGTCAAACGGGCTTCTTATATTTTTTCTATCCGAAATAATTACATCTTTTACAGTGATACGCGGGTAACCGCCTCGGCAGGCTTTTTAATCAGCTTCTGCAGCTCCATGAGTTTCGCGCTGTCCATCGCAGGCACACCCTTCAGCCGATAAGTGATTCCAAGCTTGGCATACTTTTCGATCGCCATCGTGTGATAACCGAGCAGCTCAACCTTATCTACGAAGCGGATTTTGCGCATAAATTCGTTCAGCGCTTCCATGTCCTCCGGCGTATCGTTGATATCCGGAACAACCACATGGCGCACCCAGATGTGTTTTTTCTGCCTGTTGATAATATCAATCAGCTCGAACAAAGTCTCCTGCGAACGTCCGGTGATAATTTCGAAACGCTCCGCATCCGGGTGTTTAATGTCCAAAAGCACTAAGTCGCAGGCACGGATTGCATCTTCAGTATACGCATCGATATAGGTTCCGCTGGTGTCAATCGCACTTTGGATTCCTTCTCTTTTTAAAGCGTGCATCGCTTCCGTAAGGAATTTCGCCTGTAGCAGAGGTTCGCCTCCGCTGAAGGTCACCCCGCCTTTGCCGCCGTAATACGGCTTGCCTCTGAGTGCCCAGTGCACGATTTCCTCTACCTCGATTTTTTCTCCGCCGCCTTCGCTCCATGAGTCCGGATTGTGACAGTAAAGGCATCTTGCCGGACATCCCTGCATGAAGAAAACCGTTCGGATGCCGGGGCCGTCAACAGCACCGAAAGTCTCGATTGAGTGAATTTTGCCAATCATATTTTACTGCCTTTCCGCAAGTTCCCTGTTAGATGGATTCGTGGAAGGTTCTTGCGATAACTTCCTTCTGGTGGTTCTTTGACAGGGCGTTGAATCTTACCGCATAGCCGGAAACTCTTACCGTCAGGTTAGGATACTTGTCCGGATTTTCGTATGCGTCCTCCAGAACTGCTCTGTTGAGTACATTTACATTGAGGTGATGCGCGCCTCTGTTGAAGTATCCTTCGAGAAGTCCCTTGAGGATGTCTGCTCTTTCTTCAGGGTTCTTTCCGAGTGTCTCCGGTGTGATGGAGAATGTGTTGGAAACGCCGTCCTGGCAGGTATCCCAGTCAATCTTGGATACGGAGTTTAAGGATGCGATTGCGCCGTGACTGTCTCTCTGGTGCATTGGGTTTGCGCCCGGTGCAAATGGAGTTCCTGCTCTTCTTCCGTCAGGCGTGTTTCCTGTCTTCTTTCCGTACATTACATTGGAAGTGATTGTGAGTACGGATAATGTGTGAACGGCATTTCTGTATGCCGGGTGTTTTCTTAATTCTTCGATGGTTCTTTCGGAGATCTTAACTGCGATTTCGTCTACTCTGTCATCGTCGTTTCCGTATTTCGGGAATTCGCCTTCTGTTCTGTAATCAACGATTACGCCGTTTTCATCTCTGATCGGATAAACCTTCGCATATTTGATTGCGGAAAGCGAGTCAGCAGCAACGGAGAAGCCTGCAACGCCGAATGCCATAAGTCTCTTCAACTCGGAGTTGAGGAATGCCATCTGGGAGCTTTCGTAATCATATCTGTCATGCATGAAGTGAATGATGTTCATGATGTTTACATATAATTCGCAAAGCCATGCAAGGTAGATATTGAATCTGTTCCAAGCATCTTCGAAATCGATTGGACCGTCACCTACCGGTTCCATCTGCGGACCTACATGTTCGCCTGTTCTTTCATCGATACCGCCGTTTAAGCCAAGAAGAAGAATCTTAGCGAGGTTGCATCTAGCACCGAAGAACTGAATCTGCTGACCCATCTGAATTGCGGATACGCAGCAAGCGATGGAGTAGTCTTCGCCGTAGAACGGTCTCATCTTGTCATCGTTTTCGTACTGGATGGAGTCCGTATCGATGGAAACCTGTGCACAGAACTTCTTAAACGGTTCCGGAAGTTTTTCCGACCATAAAACCGTAAGGTTTGGTTCCGGTGCAGGTCCGAGGTTGTAAAGTGTCTGAAGAACTCTGAAGGAGTTCTTTGTTACTTTGTGTCTGCCATCCATGCCAACACCGCCGATACCTTCTGTAATCCACATCGGGTCTCCGCCGAATAACTCGTTATATTCGTTTGTTCTCAGGTGACGAGCCACTCTCAGCTTTAAGATATAGTCGTCAACAAATTCCTGTATCTGTTCTTCTGTATATGTACCGTTTGCGAGGTCTCTTTCTGCGTAAATGTCGATAAAGGTGGAAGTTCTTCCGATGGACATAGCCGCACCGTTTTCTTCTTTGATACCTGCCAGATATGCAAAATACGTCCACTGAATAGCTTCTTTCACGTCCTTAGCAGGTCCGGAAATATCAAATCCATAGCTTTCAGCCATCTTCTTGATTTCCTTAAGAGCGTTAATCTGGTTCGTGATTTCTTCAGCTGTTCTGATGTTTTCTTCGTTCATCACGTGTCTGGACGCGATTGTTTCATGGTCTTTCTTCTTTTCTTCGATCAGGTAGTCGATTCCGTAAAGGGCTGCTCTTCTGTAGTCGCCGATGATTCTTCCGCGGCCGTATGCATCAGGAAGACCCGTGATGTATCCAAGGTGTCTTACCTGTCTCATTTCGTTGGAATATGCCTTGAAAACGCCGTCGTTGTGAGTCGTTATGTAGTTAAACATATTGTCGATTTCTTTCGGCAGTTCCTGTCCGTATTCCTTTACTTCTTCTCTTACCATCTTGATTCCGCCAAACGGACAAATACCTCTCTTGAGCGGTTCATCTGTCTGAAGACCAACGATGATATCCTTGCCCGGAACGATATATCCCGGTCCAAAAGCATTGATTCTCATGATTCTGCTTGCGTCAACCTTTAAAGTACCGCCTGCTTTTCTTTCTGCAACGAGCAGTTCCTGAACCTTATCCAAACATTCCTTGGTTCTTTCGGTTGCGCCTGCAAGGAAACTTCCGTCCCCGTCATATGGATGATAGTTCAGTGTAATGAACTCCTCCACGTCAATGTTTTCTGTCCAGTTGCCCGGAACAAAACCTTCCCATTCTCTTCTCATAAAAAAATCCTCCTTACTGCTTAACTTTTACGCCTGTTCTCGCATTTGTGCCGTTGTTATTGTTCTTCATTGTATATTGTATACTTTTTGAGCCAATACAATTGTATCCTTTGTATACAAAATAGTCAAATGATTTTTTTACTTTTTTATGCATTTTTTTGCATACATGGTTGCTAAGTATTCTGCATGAAAAGCTGCCTGATTTTATGCTCTGTTTTCTCTTGTTTTTACGCTCGGTTAGGGCAGATTTCTCATTGCATCCGGGGCTGTGTCTGCCCTTTTCGACTGCCCTCCTTTCGACTGTCCCCTTTCGTCTGCCCCTTTCGCGCTCAAAATTTCGATTTTAGATGTTCACATGGAAAATCGAGTTTCTGTTCTAAATTTTTCGTGTAGTTTTAGAACAGTAATGCAAAAATCGAGTTTCTGTTCTAAATTCGGTCGGTCGAATTTTGTCGTGTTTTGTCGTGTTTTGTCGAATATCCTCACTTGCACCCTTTGCCTTTGGGCTTTGGAATTATATTACATGTCCAAAATTGCATAAATGTAATTTTCAGGTTCTATTTTTTAGAACATAAACTCAAAAAAGTCATTTTACATCTAAAACCCGGCTGAAAGTTTAGAACATGTACTCAAAATCCGGCAAAATGTTCTAAAACGCAAAAATCATTTTAAATTATCCCCCCGGAAATCCCCGGTGATATTTCCTCCCCGCAAAGCATATATTGTCTTAACGAATAAGCAAGGAGTGTGTGTCTGCCAATGAAGGATTACATAGAGGAAAGAGTACTTGAGCTGGCTCATTACATCATAAGCACCAATTCCACCGTCAGAGCGGCAGCGAAGAAGTTTCGCGTAAGCAAATCAACCGTCCACAAAGATGTGACCGAGAGGCTTCTGGAAGTGAATCCTGCTCTGGCTGTCGAAGTGAAGAACGTTCTGGAAAACAACAAAGCCGAGCGCCATCTGCGCGGCGGCATGGCTACCCGGGAAAAATATCTGCACGCACACAACGGTTGAAACATGCAAAACAGGCAGCCCGTCACTTGAGTCCATCTCAAGATCAGGCTGCCTGTCGTCTTTTTTTTGTTTTTTGTTCAGTATTTTTTATTTTTTCCCGCGCCTTTCTCAAATTTGTGCTATACTGTATGAAAGAAAGAGAGGACTAAAAAATGAAAAACTCAGGAGCAGCAAAATTCATTACATCGTTTATTTACATTTTGTTCGGCTTGGCACTGATGGTCTGGCCGCAGAAAGTCGAAAGCGTTATCTGCACGATTTTGGCGGTCTGCGTCATTATTCTGGGCATAGCAAAGCTTATCGGTTACAGCGTGATTAAGGTAGAAAGCCGGATTGCCAACGATACAAACGGTTTTGCGGTTGGCATCAGCTTAGTTATCCTCGGTATTTTCCTCTGGCTGAAGGGCACGATGGTAATTGCCCTGATTCCGTTCATCCTTGGGTTTATGATCACCTATAAGGGTCTAGAGGGAATTCAGAACGTTATCAATTTCCGCAAGTTCGGCTATGGCACGAATAAAGGCGTTTTGATTTCGTCCGCAGTGATTACTTTGTTTGGGATTCTCGTAATGATGAATCCGTTTTCAACAGCAAGGCTGCTGTTCTTCATGCTTGGTCTGGGACTTTTCGTGAGCGGTCTGTCAGATTTCATTTCCGATGCCATCTTTACACGCCAGATGAAAAAGATAGAAAAAACAGAAACGCCGGAAGATGCCGAATAAGAATACGAATAAACGCGAAAACTGCCCGCGGCAGACTGATATAGTCCACTGCGGGCAGTTTCGCATTAAGATTTAAGTAAGTTTATGTTAATTGTTATTCCGCTTTCCAAAGTCCGTGCAGGTTGCAGTATGCGTAAACCGCTTCCACTTCGTCTCCTTCACAGAGTGTGAAGCAAGCTTCCGGCTTCTGCTCCGGTGCAAGTTTTACAAGCTGGTCGCCGAGCTTCGTCTGAAGCCAAATCCATTCGATATAGTGTTCCGCAAGCATCGGGTGTTCTACGCTTCCCACTGCAACGGATACCTTATTTCCTTCCACCTTATAGTCCGGTACGTGCTTTTCCACAGCTGCGTCGACTGTACCCGAAACCAGTTCCTGCATCGGTTCGCCGCAGCATACAACCGGAACTCC
>CABQMM010000101.1 GCA_902465215.1 uncultured Bacillota bacterium | reverse complement strand
CCGAACGGCACGCGCGGTGGTGTGAGAGGGGCTACAAGTTAGCCCCTACTCGATTGAAAAAATCCGTGAAAGATGGGAAAGAGCAGTAGGAAACATGAAAATTAAAGAAATCAGAGAAAAAATGAAGGATAGGACGCCGCAGACGCTGGAAATCATGCGGGAATATGCGGTTTTGATTTTGCTGACGGAAAAGGATGGCGAGCCGCATTTCGTCTTTGAAAAACGAGCGGCAGGCATAAAACAGCCGGGCGATGTGTGCTTTCCGGGTGGAAGGCTGGAGCCGGGGGAAAGCCCGGTGCAGTGCGCGCTGAGAGAAACCGAAGAGGAAATCGGACTGAAAAATATTGAAATTCTGGGAAATTATGCGACGCAGTACGAGCTGACTTCCATCGCGATGCATGCCCTTTGCGGTTTCACGCCCGCGGAAGAACTTTCTAAAATACGGATAAATGAGGCAGAGGTGACAGAAGTTTTCTCGGTTCCGCTCCGATTTTTTGCGGAAACCGAGCCATATATTTACGATTACAATATAATACAGGATGTAAAGGATTTTCCTTACGAAAAGTTCGGAATCCGCAGCGACTACAAGTGGCGGATCGGCCATAAATCCATCGCTCTCTATCAATATGAGGACAAACTCATCTGGGGGCTGACGGCGGCATTTGTTAAGCGTTTCGCAGAGGAAATGGCTCATAAATAGTGGCAGGACAGCCAAATTTTGAGGGGTGACAGCGGCAGCGAAAATCGTTTATAGTTTTTTTGTGATACTTAATGCGCGGAGGCAGGCAGCGGGTAAAGGCTGAAATTCAGAGCTTCTTAGCGCAGAAAGAGAGGTTATATCATGAAAAAGAAAGTTATTACGATGATGATGGCACTGACGATGGCACTTAGTACGGCAGGGTTTTCCTATGCGTCCACAACGGTGGGCAGCACATGCACGAAGAATGTTTCCGTTTGGCTGGATAAAATCTGCAGCAGCAACGGAAGTATCGGAAATGCCGGTAACACGGAAAACTCCGGAAACGCGAATGAGGATGCGACCGGTTTCGTTGTATCGGGCAGCATGACGAGTCAGGTTGTGACGCTGGTAAACAAGGAAAGAGCTTCAAACGGCCTGCAGTCGCTTGCTTCGGACAGCCAGCTTGCGAAGCTTGCACAGATGAAGGCCGAAGACATGGCAAAAAACGGATATTTTTCGCATACATCCCCGACTTACGGTTCGGCTTTTGATATGATGAAAAAATATGGGGTATCTTATAAAACCGCGGGCGAGAATATCGCAAAAGGACAGAAAACAGCACAGTCCGTAATGAACGGCTGGATGAATTCTTCCGGACACAGAGCGAATATTCTGAAGTCTGACTACACAAAAATCGGCGTAGGCTATGCGAAGGCCTCCGACGGAACGACCTGCTGGGTGCAGATTTTTAAGGGATAAAACTTCATTTCTTCTCTATTTAACAAAAAAATAACAAAAAAACATCAATGTGCAAAGAATATGCAAAAAATAACTTTTCCTTTCTTCCATAATGTATTATAATTGAGGAGTAACATATTCTTAATTTCATTTAGGAGGGAACAAATGAAAAAGTTATTAACAGTATTGCTCATGCTGGTAATGGTATTCACATTTGCTGCTTGCGGCAGCAATGGTGGAGAAACCGGTACCGATGCAGTAGACTACGATTCCATCTCTGATAACTATGAATCTGAAGACGGTAAATATCAGATTGCAATGGTAACAGACGTTGGACAGTTAAGGGACGGTTCTTTCAACCAGTTCACTTGGAACGGCGTTAAGAAGTATGCTTCCGATAACGGCAAGTCATACAAGTACTATCAGCCGGGTAATGCATCCAACGCGACTGACGAAGACAGAATCAAAGCAATGACAGACGCTTGTGACGCAGGTGCTGAAGTTCTCGTAACTGCGGGATTCTTACAGGAAACGGCACTCAAAACAGTAGCTCCTAAGTACCCTGATGTACAGTTCATCTTCATCGATGGATGGGATATGGGAATGGACAACCTTGTTGGCGTTTCCTATCAGGAAGAACAGGCCGGTTACTTTGCAGGCTATGCAACAGTCATGGAAGGCTACACGAAGTTAGGATTCTCCGGCGGCGGTGGCGGAAACAATCCTGCATGTATCAAATACGGATACGGATTCGCACAGGGTGCTAACGATGCAGCTGCAGCTAAGGGCGAAACTGTTGAAATGAGATATTCCTGGGAACACGGTTCCAACTTCTCCGCTTCTCCGGACCTTCAGGCTATGTTATCCGGATGGTATAACGCAGGTACAGAAGTTATCTTCGTAGCAGGCGGTTCCATGTTCAACTCCGGCGATGCTGCTGCACAGGCTGCAGAAGGCAAGCTGGTAGGCGTTGACGTTGACCAGTCCGGTCAGTCCGACGCAGTTATCACTTCCGCTATGAAAGACCTTGCGAAGTCCGTAATCGACGCTATCACGAAGTTCTATGACGGTGGCGCTGTATACGGCGGTTCATTGGTTCTCGGTGCTAAGGACAACGCTGTAGGTATCCCTACAGACACTTGGCAGTTAGAAAATTGGTCAGTGGAAGACTACCAGGCTTTATATGAAAAGGTAGTTTCCGGCGAAGTTACAATCGATAACGACAGCAAGATGGCTGACCCAAGCAAAGCAGGTCTTGAAAACATTAAGTTCGTAAAATAATAAGCGAATTACGGTTTTTTAACCAAAAATAAGGGGGAAGGTGATTCCCCCTTTGTTTGTTAATTTGCAAAAAGTTCAGGCTTGCGAGAAGCCGGGCATAGAGAAGGAAAAAACATGGCTGAGTATGTAATTGAAATGAACCACATAAGGAAAGAGTTTCCGGGAATTGTGGCGAACGACGATATCACCCTGCAGCTGAAAAAGGGTGAAATTCATGCGCTTTTAGGCGAAAACGGCGCGGGAAAATCCACGCTGATGAGCGTGCTTTTCGGTCTGTATCAGCCGGAAGCGGGCGAAATTAAGAAAGACGGAAAAATAGTAGAAATCAACGACCCGAATGATGCAACCGCACTGGGCATCGGTATGGTGCATCAGCATTTTAAATTGGTCGATGTATTTACAGTACTGGATAATATCATCCTCGGCGCTGAAACAACGGGAAAAATGGGTTTCTTAAAAAAGAAAGAAGCCAGAGAAAAGGTAATCGAGCTTTCGGAGCGCTACGGTCTTAAGGTAGATGTTGACGCGAAGGTAGAGGACATTACCGTAGGCATGCAGCAGAGAGTGGAAATTCTCAAAATGCTGTACAGAGAAAATGAAATCCTGATTTTTGACGAGCCGACAGCGGTTCTGACGCCTCAGGAAATCGACGAACTTATGGAAATTATGAGAGGATTTGCCAGGGAAGGCAAGTCAATCTTGTTTATCACACATAAATTAAATGAAATCATGGCGGTATCGGACAGAGTAACGGTTCTCAGAAAAGGAAAGTACATCGGAACTGTAAACACCAAAGATACCAACAAGCAGGAACTTTCCAACATGATGGTAGGCCGTCCGGTGCAGCTGGAAATACATAAAAAGGATGCAGAGCCGGGCGATGTGGTTCTGGATGTGGAAAACTTTACAGTGCCGTCCAAACTGCATAAAAACGATGCGGTGCACAATGTATCGTTCAAGGCGCGTGCAGGTGAAATCCTCTGCATTGCGGGTATTGACGGAAACGGACAGACGGAGCTTGTTTACGGTTTGACCGGTCTGGAAAAGGCATCGGCAGGAAAAGTGACGCTTTGCGGAAGTGACATTTCACAGGCTTCCATCCGAAAGAGAAGCAGAGCCGGAATGGCGCATATTCCGGAGGACAGACATAAACACGGACTTGTGCTCGGCTATACGCTGGAGCAGAACCTTGTGCTTCAGAGATATAAGGAGCCGCAGTTTGAGAGTCACGGCTTTATCCGTTTCGATGAAGTGCGTAAATATGCAGAAAGATTAATTGAAGAATATGATGTCCGCTCCGGACAGGGTCCAATTACGATTGCGCGTTCCATGTCCGGCGGAAACCAGCAGAAGGCAATTATAGCAAGAGAACTGGACAGAAACGAGCCGCTGATTATTGCGGTGCAGCCGACCAGAGGACTGGATGTCGGCGCGATTGAGCATGTCCATGCGCAGCTTGTGGCAGAACGCGACGCCGGCAAAGCAATTTTGCTGGTATCACTGGAGCTGGATGAAGTGCTCGGGCTTTCCGACCGTATCCTTGTCATGTACGAGGGCGAAATTGTCGGGCAGCTTGATCCGAAGAAGACCACTCCGGAAGAACTCGGACTGTACATGTCCGGTGCGAAGAGAAGTGGAAAGGAGGAAAAACAGGATGCCTAGATTAGAAGCCGAAACAGGCAAGGTAAAATGGTATAAATCCGACGGGGCAAAATCTGTTTACGCCTCTTTACTCTCAATTTTAATCGGTCTTGCGGTCGGTACGCTTGTTGTCATCATCGTAGGACTCGTAAAAGACAATATTTCGATGAAGGGTATTTGGGACGGTATTCGTCTGGTATTCCTCGGCGTATTCAGTACGGGACGCGACGGCGGACAGCTCAGCTTCGGCTATAACCCGGTAAACCTTGGAAATATGCTTTTCCGCGCGACACCGCTGGTAATGACGGGTCTTTCCGTAGCCGTAGCCTTTAAGACGGGCTTGTTCAACATTGGTGCTGCAGGACAGTATCTGATGGGAACGATGGGAAGCATTTCCGTCGGTCTTTGGCTCGGATGGAGCGGATGTCCGTCATGGCTGGCATGGCTCTGCGCGTTCATTGTGGGCATTGCGCTCGGCGCGCTTTGGGGCGCAATTCCGGGACTGTTCAAGGCCTTCCTGAATATCAACGAAGTAATTACCTGTATCATGACGAACTGGATTGCCGCAAACCTTGTGACATGGTGGTTCGATGCGCATGATATATTTAAAAACGCAGCAGAAGGCGGTAAAGTCGGCTACACGATTCCGCTGAAAAATGTCGATGTTCTGACGCCGAAGTTCGGAATGGACATTTTGTTCCCGGGCTCGCAGGCAAACGGCGGTTTTTGGATTGCCTGCCTGATTGCCGTTTTGATGTGGGTGATTATGACGAAGACTACTTTCGGTTATGAGCTCCGTGCCTGCGGTCTGAACCGCCACGCGGCAAAATATGCCGGAATCAACGATAAGAAGAATATTGTTTTGTCGATGGTTATCGCAGGAGCTTTGGCCTCCGCGGGCGGATGTCTGTATTTCCTCTCCGGAAACACGGAATTCTACTGGTCGACCTATATGTCGCTTCCAACAGACGGATTCAACGGAATTCCGGTCGCTTTGCTTGCGGCAAATCACCCGATTGGCGTAATCTTTGCGGGAATCTTCATGTCGATGCTCAATGTTGCGGGTATCCAGCTGAAGTATCTGACCGCTTACAACGAATACATTGCGGATATTATTATCGCAACCATCGTATACTTGTCAGCCTTTGCAATGTTCTTTAAGATGCTGCTTAACGGCAGACGCAAAAAGAAAGAAACAGCGGAAGGAGGTACGAAATAATGGTATTCTTAATTCAGCAAACCATGCT
>CABQMM010000100.1 GCA_902465215.1 uncultured Bacillota bacterium | reverse complement strand
TCGTCTGCGATAATCAGCTCCGCGTCTGTAATCAATGCCGTGGATACCAGTACGCGCCTTGCCATTCCGCCCGAAAGCTGGAACGGATAAAGCTGCGCAGTCTGCTCAGGAAGTTGAAATCTTTCAAAGAGTTTTTTTCTTTTGTCGCTTAACTTCGGCTTGTAATGTCCATCGACCTGCGCGCCGACTTTCATCAGCGGGTCAAGGTAGGAAACCGACTGCGGAACGAGCGCAATTTCCGTTCCGCGAAGCTGTCTTTGCCGTTCAGGCGTAAGCGAGTCTCCTTTATAGAGCAATTTTCCCTGACAAGCGGAATTGGACGGCAGTACGCCTAAAACTGCAGAGGCAAGAAGGCTCTTTCCCGAGCCGGAAGAGCCGGCAATCGCAAGGATTTCTCCGGGATACGCCGTCAGATGCAAATCCGAAATTACCTTTAAATCCTGCTGCTTCAGTCCGCGCTCATACATGCGGAAAGAAACGGATAAATTTTGTATTTCAAGCAGAGGGCTTTTCTTTTCTTCCATCGGGACTCCTTTCGTTTAATCCTGCGCGCTGTATGGGTCTAAAATCATGCGCAGATAATCTCCGAATTTATCGACGAGCAAAACCAGCAAAACGAGCGTCAAGCCCGGAAGCACCGCGCTCCACCACATCCCCGCCGACAGATAACGCATGCTTTCCGACAAAATAATGCCGATGGCGGGCTGTTCCGGCGAAAGACCGAAGCCTAAAAACGAGATTGAAGCTTCGTGCAAAATCGCATGCGGAAACAGCAGAACCAGACCGACGATAAACTGCGGCAGCAGATGCGACAAAAGATGATTTTTCAGAATCCATCCCGTCGATTTTCCAAGTTTACGCGATACCGCAACATATTGCTGCGAGCGAAGCTGCAAAACTTCTCCGCGAATCAGACGCGCCAGGCTGCACCAGTGCGTTGCAGCGATGCCTGCGAGCAGTCCCCTAAGACCGCGTCCGAGGACAAACGAAATCAGAATAATTAAAATCGTATGCGGTACGCTCATCACGAGGTCGATACACCAGTTGACTGCCGCATCGAGCCGTTTGGAACCCGAAGCGGCGGCGATGCCGACGAAGACTGCGATTACAGCGCTGATGACGGAAGCCGAAATGCCGATTGTAATGCTCAGCGCAAGTCCCTTCAGTGTTCGCAGGAACAAATCTCTTCCCAACGCATCCGTCCCGAACAAGTGTGAAAAAGAGGGCGCAAGATTCGCGCTTAAAAAATCGCCTTCCACAGCCTCTTCGGGAATCAGAATGCCGCAGGCATAAACTGCGAGCTGTGCGATAAGAATGACCGCTGCGAGAATGACAATTTTGGTTCGCTGATTTACTCTTATTTGCAAGGTTTTCATACAGCCACCTCCTGAATCTGCGGGTCGACAACCCCGTAAAGAAGGTTGGCAATCATATTGCCCGTGCAGACGAAAAGTGCAGAAAACAGCGTAATTCCAAGCAAAAGAGGAACATCGCCCGCAAGCCCCGCTGCGACAGCGGCACTTCCGAGGCCGGGATAGCTGAACACATTTTCCGCCATAACCGAACCGCCGAACAACTCGGCGAAAGACGCAAACTGCAAAGTTAGTGCGGGAAGCAATATATTGCGTAGTCCGTGGCGGCATAAAATTGTCCGAGGGCTCTCGCCTCTGGCTTTTGCGAATAAAACATAGTCACTACTCAGCACATCGATTAGTTTTTGGCGGGTATGAAGCGCGATATTGGCAAAGGACATCAGGCTTAAAGTCGCCGCAGGCAAAATCAGATGGTAGATTTTCTGCCACAGCGTCACTTCTTCGCTGAGAACCCCGATTGGCGAGAAAAATCCAATCGGAAACCAGCCGAGCCGAACGCTGAAAACCAGTAGAAACAAGAGCCCGAGCCAAAAGGTGGGTACCGAGCTGAGAATGTAGCAGACTTTTTTCAGAAGCTTGTCCTGCCACTTATCCTTATGCATTCCCATCACGCATCCGAGCATAAAACCGATAAGGCCCGCGAGGAGCCACGCGCAAAGCATCAAGGCAAGAGAATTGCCAAAGCGTTCACCGATAATATCAAGAGCCGGTCTGCGGTAGATGGCGGACTCGCCTAAATCTCCCTGCAAAACCTCAGAAAGCCATGTGAAATAGCGCTGCACCGGAGGTTCGTCCACTCCCCAATGGGCTTCAATCTGGGCCCGCTGCTCCGGCGAAACCGCCGTGTCAAGTCCCAAGATATACTGCTGAACAGGGTCAATCGGCGATGCACTGATAAGCGTAAATGAGATAATGCTTACCGCAAATAAAAGCGATACTATTTTTGCGCTGCTTAATACAAAGATGCGGCATAGCCGTTTCAACGTGTCTCTCATGCCGACGCCTCACTCCAGGACCATTCGCTGAGGTTCTGGATTAGGGAGAAGCCGTGTCCATGACCGTGAATCGGCTGCTTTCCGATGGAAAGTCCGTCGCGGACATAGGTTACATGGTCGAGGTTGACAATCCAGACCCAGGGGCATGCGCCCTGCATCGCGGTGCCTGATGTGCCGTCCCACTGTACTTTTTGCCAGTTCTCATTGGCTTCCTCCGGGCTCAGAGCCGTCATCGCGGCTTCTAGATATTTGTCCGTGGTCTCATTTGCGTAACCTTCGGGGTTATAGAAGTCGTCCAAAAGCGCGCCGCCCGAGCGGTACAGGTAGTAGGTTTCGTTCGGGTTCGCAGAGCCCCAGCCCATCAGCACCGCTTCGGAAAACATGAGCTTCGTAATTTCATCCCAGCTTTTGCCTTCCACATTTACTTTAATTCCAATCGCTTCAAGCTGCTGTGCGGCCGCCATGCCAACCGCCTGCCGCACAGAATCGCCTGCCGGGTACAGGCAGCGGAATTCCGCTTTCAACCCGTTCTTCTCAACGATTCCATCGCCGTCAGTGTCAGCCCAGCCTGCACCTGAGAGCAGCTTTTTCGCATATTCCAAATCCGTTTCAAGTTTTACATCCGGGTTATTCCAAGGCATACCGTCATTTTCGGAATAGGCGGGTCTGCCGAACCCGTTCAAAACCGTATCGGCAATCTGCCGGCGGTCAATCGCATAGGCGACTGCCTGCCGAATTTCCAAATTGCAGGTTACATTATTGCCGATTTTTGCGCCGCTATCCGTGGTTTTGCCCTCGTCGGGAAGCATCGGAAGGGTGAAGCCGCGATTATCGGCAGAGGTGATTGCTTCGACATGGTAGCCGCTTACTTTTGTGATTCCGAGCGTGGCACTAGAGTAGGCGGCATCGACTTCGCCTGCCTGTACCGCAGCCAAAGCTGCGTCTTCAGACATAAAGATAACGGTTACATTTTTAATTGCAGGCGCTTTGCCGTAGTAATTTTCGTTTGCTGTGAAGAGAAGCTGCTCCTGTTCTTTCCACTCGACCAGCTTGTAGGGACCGGAACCGATGGGGTTTCTGCCGTAATCTTCCCCGTAAGCATGCTCGGGCACTATGCCGACAGAAGCAAGGGTGTTGAGGAAGATGGAAGTCGGCTTGGAAAGTTTGATGACAACCGTTGCATCGTCCGCTGCTTTGGCACTTTCCATATAGGTAAGGTCGACTGCGCTTTGTGCGGCTTTAGCCGTTTCCAGTGTAAATGCAACATCGGATGCCTTTACCTTCTCACCATCCGTGAAATAAGCGTCGTCCCGCAGCGTAAAGGTCCATGTCAGACCGTCTGCAGAAAGTTCGTAACCCGAAGCAAGATCATTTTCAAAATCCAAATCGGCAGTATATTTCACCAGCGTACTCTGCACAATCGGCGAATTGCCGTGTCCCCATCCCTGTGTCGGGTCGAGGGTTTCCGGCTCGGAGCCGACTGCGATTACCACGCTGTCCGTTTTTGTAGGATTGTCTGTTTTGCTTCCGCACCCGCTCGTGCCGAGCAGCAGGAGAAGGGCAAGGAACAACGAAAGAAATTTTTTCCTGTTCATAAGTAACTCCTTTCATTTTGCTTTTATATTCGTTAAAACCGTCTCAAGAGAGAGGTCGTTTTCCTTTGCGATACGCGCAAGGTCGTCGTATTCGTATTTTTTGTGCTGCACGCCGTAGCCTGCGGAAATTTTGCACCGTACAGGGCCATAAGCGGTTTCCTCTGTTTCCGTGCGGCGGGTAAGGGTATAGCGGCGGAGAATATTTTCGCGAATGCCAATCGTTGTCGTGTGTTTGAAAATGGTTTCAAGGATGGCTTCTTTGTCGCTTTCGCGGCACATTACATGAATCATCACGGCAGGACGGGATTTTTTCATGCCAATTGGGACTGTGTATACATCCAGTGCGCCTGCCTCGAAAAGTCTGTCCATCGCAAAACCAACAGCTTCTCCGCTCATATCATCCACATTGCAGGAAAGTTCGCAGATTACATCGACCGCATCTTCGGTTTCACCCAAAATCGCGCGAACGCAGTTTGCCGCTTCGAAATCCTTTTTCCCCATTCCGTAGCCGATGCTTTGCGGCTTCAGCACAGGCATGCTGCCGAAACGATTCGCGAAATGACGAAGCAGTGCCGCTCCCGTAGGCGTGCAAAGCTCGCCGCTGACAGCACCGCCATAAATCGGGATGTCTTTCAAGATATACGCTGTTGCAGGGGCGGGAACCGGAAGGATTCCGTGTGCGCATTTGACCTGCCCGCTGCCGACATGGACAGGGGAGACCACAACTTCATCGACTGCCAGCCGTTCCATCAGCATACAAACTGCGGTAATGTCGGCAACCGCGTCCATCGTACCGACCTCATGGAAGTGGATTTCCGTTATAGGAAGTCCGTGCGCATGGCTTTCCGCCTCCGCAATCAGGCCGTATACCGCCATAACATCTTCTTTGACTTTCGGGGAAAGCGCAAGGTGATCGCATACGATGTGCTCGATATCGTGCAGTCCGCTGTGCGTGTGGTGGTGTTCATGGCCGTGTTCATGTTCATGTCTATGTTCGTGCTCATGCCCGTGCTCGTGGTGGTGATGGTGTTCGTGTTCGTGATGATGGTCGCAGCTTTCTTCCTCTTCTCCGTTTACGGTCACGACCATCCGCGTTCCGGTGATTCCGCATTTTACGGACGGTTCCGCTTTGAAAACGACGCCGGGAATGCCGAGCTCGTTCAGCTCCTCTATAAATTCATCAGGGTTTGGGAGCAGCTCAAGCAAAGCCGCTGAAAGCATATCGCCCGCAGCTCCCATTCCGCAGTCAAGGTACAAAGTCTTCATATTTAACCTTCTTTCTTTAAATTCATATGGTTGATCATGTTGGCAAGGTAGCCTGCGCCGAAGCCGTTGTCGATATTTACCACCGATACGCCGCTTGCGCAGGAATTCAGCATGGATAAAAGCGCCGAAAGTCCGTGGAAGGAGGCTCCGTAGCCCACACTGGTCGGAACCGCAATCACCGGGCAGTCCGCAAGACCGCCGAGCACGCTTGCAAGCGCCCCCTCCATGCCTGCAATCGCAATAATGACGCTTGCGTCCATAATATCATCAAGGTGGGAGAGCGTGCGGTGCAGACCGGCAACCCCCACATCGTAAAGGCGCACGACCTCGTTGCCGAGGACGGAAGCCGTCAGCGCGGCTTCTTCCGCGACAGGGATGTCGCAGGTGCC
>CABQMM010000099.1 GCA_902465215.1 uncultured Bacillota bacterium | reverse complement strand
GTTCTCCGTGATTTCAAGCCCGGTAAGCTCCAGTTCTTTCATCAGTTCAGCATATTTTCTGATATCATTTTCTTTCATATACTATTCCTTCCTGAATGTCAGGCTTGCGTTATGTCCGCCGAAGCCAAGAGAATTGGATATTGCTAAAGTTATCCCGGCTTTTACAGCCTTTCGCGGAACATAGTTTAAATCACACTCCTCATCCTGCTCCTTTAAATTGATCGTAGGAGGAATTATTCCCTCCCGGAGTGCCATAAGACACGCTAAAGCTTCCACAGCTCCGGCTGCACCAAGCATATGGCCGGTCATGGATTTTGTAGAGCTGATGAATACATTTTTTGCCGCTGCTTCCCCAAATGCTTTTTTGATTGCCAGGGTTTCGACCTTGTCATTCATTGGAGTTCCCGTTCCGTGTGCGTTCACATAAACGATATCCTTTTCCGTATAACCTGCCTCCATAAGTGCATCCTGCATTGCGCGTGCGCCTCCTCTTGCTTCCGGGTGCGGTGCGGTAATATGGTAGGCATCGCAGGTGCTTCCGTACCCACAGACCTCTCCGTAGATTTTCGCACCTCTTGCTTTCGCATGCTCATACTCTTCCAAAATCAGCGCTGCGGCTCCCTCGCCTATGACAAAACCTCCTCGTCTGCGGTCAAAAGGAAGCGATGCCGCCTCCGGGTTGTCCGAAACAGAAAGGGCCTGCATATTAATAAATCCCGCAACTGCAGATGGGCATATGGACGCTTCCGCCCCACCTGTAATGACTGCATCCGCATAACCGTGGCGAATCAAGCGCATCGCTTCTCCTATTGCATTGGAGCCGGACGCACATGCCGTCACCGCCGGCATCGCGCCGCCTCGGCAGTCATGCCTCATAGCAATCAGGCCACAAGCCATATTACTAATCATCATGGGGATAAATAAGGGAGACACCCTGCGTGGTCCTTTTTCCAAAAGCTTTGCATATTCTGCTTCAAAAGTTCGGATTCCTCCAATTCCGGTTCCGAAAAGTACTGCGAAACGTTCCGCTTCTACCTTTCCTTCAATTCCGCTGTCGCAGACTGCCTGCTGCGCCGCTGCCGCTGCAAACTGTGCATAACGGTCAGTTCTTAAAATGTCATTGACTTCCAGATAGTCTTCAGGACGAAATCCCTTGACTTCTGCGGCAAGTTTTGCCTTGAATTTTTCTGTATCAAAAGCGGTAATCTCTCCGATGCCGTTTTTTCCGGCTTTTAAGGCCTCCCAGGTTTCACTCACACTGTTTCCCAGTGGTGTAATCGCGCCCAGACCTGTTACCGCAACTCGTCTTTCTTTATCCATTTTCCACTCTCCTTTACATTGCGATACCGCCGTCTACTTGAAGTACTGCACCTGTCACATATTCAGCTTCGGCTAAGTAAACCGCCGCATGCGCAATTTCTTCAGGCGTCCCCATTCTGCCAAGCGGAATTGCCTGCAAAAGTGTATTGCTTTGGCAGTCTTCCGTCATATCCGTATCAATAAACCCCGGAGCAATGGCATTACAGCGAATCCCCTTCGCAGCCATTTCCCTGGCAACACTTTTCGTCAGTCCAATCAGCCCGGCTTTCGATGCTGCGTAATTCGTTTGCCCTGCGTTTCCCATTAAACCGCTTACCGAGGAAAGATTGATAATGCAGCCTTCCCGATTGCGGATAAACATTCCGCTCAAATGGCGGATCATATGGAAAGCACCCTTAAGGTTTACATCTATAACCGTATCGAAATCCTCTTCTTTCATTGTTGCAAGCAGACCATCCCGGGTAATTCCCGCATTATTTACCAGTATGTGAACGGTTTTGAAATCTTTCTTGATCTCAGCAGTAATTTCTTTCGTTTCCGTAAAATTTGATACATCACATTGGTAAATCCTTGCCTTCACCTTGTAGTTTTCTTCACATATGCAGCGTAATTCTTCCGCGGCCTGTCTGTTTCCCGCATAAATTAATGCCAAATTTACCCCCATGGAAGCGTACTGCTGAGCAATTGCTGCTCCGATACCACGGGTTCCACCTGTAATAACCGCTGTTTTTCCTTTTAACATTTCCCTTCCTCCGCTATCAGTTCCTCAAATCCACAGACTTTCACCTCTGCGTCGATTTTTCGTATCATATTACACAGAGTGCTGCCCGGACCAATTTCAATAAAAGTGTCCGCCCCATCCGCGATCATGTTTCGGATCAGTTTTTCCCAGTAAACCGGCCCTGTTATCTGTTCCGATAACAGCTCAGGCACATTTTCTGCATAGGGCATTGCCGTTAAATCCGAATAAAGCGGGAATTGTTTTTGTTTTATCGTTGTACGCTCCAGCGCGGCATGGAAGGCTTTCGCAGCCTCTTTCATAAAAGGAGAGTGAAAGGCTCCCTTCACCTTGAGGGGCAGAGCCCTTCCCCCATTCTCCTTAACCAGTTTCGAAAAGCTTTTCATTTCTTCTGCGAGTCCTGAGACCGTAATCTGTCCCGGACAATTATAATTCACCGGGTAGATATGCGAAAACTGACTGCAGAGCGCACCTACCCGTTCTTCGTCTAACTTCAAAACAGCTGCCATAGAGGTATCAAATTTTTCCGCTTCTTTCTGCATGAATTCCCCTCGCAGGCAAACAAGTCGAAATCCGGTTTCGTAATCGAAAATACCTGCTGCCGTCGCTGCGGTTACCTCGCCGAGCGAAAATCCGGCCGCCATATCCGGTTGAACTCCTTTTTCGGCGAGGAATTCGTACGCCGCCAGTTCCATTGCAAACAGACAGGGCTGCGTATTTTTTGTTTCCTGAAGTTCCATAACGCTTCCCTCGAAACACATCTGTGAAGTGCCCGGACGTAATCGGTCACACATTTGAAAAATTCGAGCCGCCGCCGGACTCTTTTCGGCAAGGCTTTTTCCCATTCCGGGATACTGGTCTCCTTGACCGGAAAAAACAAAAGCTATTTTATCCATTCTGTCGCTTTTTGCAGAATTGGCTCTGCCTCTTCCGCAACCTCCTTTATAATTTCTGCCGCAGGCTGCTCCTTTGTTACCATTGCAGCAACCTGTCCCGCCAAGAAGCACCCTCTCAGACTGTCACCTTCCTGCACTGCCCGTCGCAATGCTCCTGAACCCAGCTGTTCCAATTCCTCGTCGGAAACACCCGCATATTCCGCTGCAAAATACTCACGCGCAAATGGGGTTCGCAGACTGCGAACCGGATGTCCCAATCGCCTTCCGGTTACCATCGTGCAAAGATCTCCCGCTTTCAAAATTTTTTCTCTGTAATTCGGGTGAATCGTACATTCCCTTGCACTCAGGAAACGGGTTCCCATCTGTACACCACAGGCACCCAGCATAAAAGCTGCCGCCATTCCTCGTCCATCTGCGATACCGCCGGCAGCAATCACAGGTAAATTGGTTGCATCACAAACCTGCGGAACTAAAACCATTGTCGTCAGGTCTCCTACGTGACCCCCGCTTTCGCCTCCTTCTGCGATGACTGCCGATGCACCCATTCGGCTTACAAGTTTTGCCATTGCCGCTGATGCGACCACAGGAATAACCTTGATTCCCGCCTGCGTCCAGCGTTTCATATATTTTGACGGATTGCCTGCTCCGGTTGTCACGACTTCCACCTTTTCCTCGCACACCGCTTCTGCAACTTCCTCTGCAAAAGGACTAAGCAGCATAATGTTCACGCCAATTGGTTTGTTTGTAAGCGAGCGCGCAATTTGAACCTGCTCGCGAACATAGTCTGCCGGCGCATTTCCTGCTGCAATAATCCCCAGGCCACCGCCTTCCGATACGGCTGCAGCCAACTTCCCGTCAGCAATCCACGCCATACCGCCCTGAAAAATCGGATATTTTATATCCAGCAATTCACAAATTTCTGATTTTAGCATTCTCTTAGCCTTTCTTGCTTTGGATAAACTTATCTAAATCTTCTACGGTTTCTACCGGGCTGTCCAGCTCCAGCTCCACTCCTGCAATGTCCTCCAATTCCATAAGAATTTCAACTGTATCAAGCGAATCGATTCCAAGCTCTGTAATTTTACTCTCCGGTTTGATTGCTGTAATGTCACAGCCTGTACGTTCTGCAATTAATTTTGCGATTTCCTCAAAAAACATAATGTTACCTCCAAAATTTCTGTTGATTTTCAAGTTTATTATACTGTGTTACTGTTCCTCGGAGCTTCCCATAGAGTTCCTTCAGCGTTCCAAATTTGTGAAGGTTTGTGAAGGTTTTATGAAAAACAATTGACGCAGGCAGTCTGCAGATAGTAAAATAATAAAGCGGCATCGCTTCGCAGAAGAAAAGACAGGCTGCATTACAGCGAAAAGAAAAGGAAAAGGAAAAGGAAAATAGAAATAGATGAATCAGAAAGAAGTCAGAGAAATCAAGAAACGCTTTAACCCCGAAAAAGACAGCATCAGCCGCATCTACGGCTGCTATGTCAATGCGGCGCACGAAATCGTAACGACGCTCGATCTATCCGTGGGGCTGATGGAGCAGGAAGAAGCAGAACTGTATTTTAAGCTTTTAAAGAAAACGCTTTCCGGCACGCTCGGAAAAAATCTGCTCGACATCGAGTTCAGCACATCTCAAGTCGAAAACAGCGACGAGCATCGTCTGCTGCAGGCACTCCGCAGCTCCCATCTTCGTGATGAGGCACTTCGCGACACACTCTATCGCAGAATTATCGAGTCACTGGACTTCGGCGATGACAGCTATGTAATTCTTCTCGCATCCGATTCTTACGATGTGCCGTTCAAAGGCAGCGATGACGAGATTTTTGAGGAAGGCTCGGGTGAAGTCTTCGACTACATACTCTGCTGTATCTGCCCGGTCAAAGACGCAAAATCTTCCCTGCGTTATATGGCTGACGAACACAACTTCCGCGGCGCCTCCACCGGTCACGTGCTCGGCGCGCCGGAGCTTGGTTTCCTCTTCCCTGCCTTTGATGACCGCGGCACGAATATCTATAATGCGCTTTACTACAGCCGTGCTGTTTCCGACATTCACGAAGATTTTCTTTCGGGCGTTTTCTGCGCGGAAAAGATTCCGATGTCAGCGGGCGCACAAAAGAACACTTTCAGCGGCGTGCTGTATGAATCTTTAGGTGAAGACTGCAGTCTGGAGGTTGTCAGAGCTGTCCATAGTGAGCTGCGTGAACGCCTGCAGCTTCATAAGGAAAGCAATGATCCGGAGGTCCCCGAAATCGAAGTGGAACATGTAGATGACATTTTAAAGACAAACGGCATCCCTGAGGAAAAAGTCAGCGCATTTAACGAGGCCTGCCGCCGGGAATTCGGCGAATCCGCAGCATTGAACCCGATAAATGTGATGGAAACCAAAAAATTCGAGATGACCACCCCGCAAGTAAAAATCACAGTTGACCCCGAATACACCGATTTGATTGAAACAAAGGTCGTTGACGGAAGAACCTGTCTGGTAATTCCTGTGGAGGACGGAATCACCGTAAACGGGATTGAGGTCAGCGCATCTGAAAAACATTCTTAATGCCTATCTGACCGGTGTGATTGAATAAAGAAATACGCGTCACCATGTGTATAAATAAAAGCTGTCGTGTTAGCGGGGTATCCAAAATTACTTGTGGTTTCTCCAAAAACAACTGTGGGATGGATTCGTG
>CABQMM010000098.1 GCA_902465215.1 uncultured Bacillota bacterium | reverse complement strand
CCCATGCCTGAGCCGTTTTCAACGACAATGCCGTTTTCGAAAGTCATCGCATAAATTCCTTTTATATATCGAATCATCCTTAAATTCCCTCCTTAATCCGAAGCGGCCGCTTATGCCCTCCGCTGTGACCGTGGCAGATTGCAGCAGCGACGGCATCCGCCGTATCATCAGGCTTCGGTACCTCATCCAGATTCAAAATTGCCTTAACCATCGCCTGCACCTGCTTCTTATCCGCCCTTCCGTATCCGACAAGTGCCTGTTTAATCTGCAGCGGCGTGTACTCGCTGATTTTCAGACCCTGTTTCGCGCAGGCAAGAACGGCAACGCCTCTTGCCTCACCGACCAGGATCGCCGTCTTTGCGTTGTTATTAAAAAACAATTCTTCAATCGAAGCCTCTTCCGGCTTATAGGTCTGTATAATCTCCGTCAGCCCGTCATATAGCGCGATGAGGCGTTCAGGCATTTCCATCTTGCTGTCGGTCAAAATCGAGCCGTATGTCACCACTTGAAAGCGATTTCCAATCATATCCAAAACCCCATAGCCCAAAATCGCATAGCCGGGGTCGATTCCCAAAATTCTCACTAAAAATCTCCTTGTTCGTGCTTTGTTCTTCGTAAATTATAACACGCAAACATTTGTTTGTCCACCTCTATTTTTCTATTGAAATTTCATGCTTTGTATGTTAGAATTTAGATAAAAGTATGTATCTTTCGCACTGAAAAAAATGGGGGAGGCAGCTATGCGTTATTCACGACAAAATAAAATTATTGAACTTATAAACAACTATGAGATTGATACACAGGAAAAACTGGTGACAATGCTCAGAGAATGTGGATATGAGGTTACCCAGGCCACGATTTCCAGGGATATAAAAGAGCTGCAACTCGTGAAAACCCTGACATCTTCAGGCAAATATAAATATACGGTTCATAAATCTCAGGATTTGCCTGTGTCCGAACGTTTTGTCAAAATTTTCAGAGAAACCATTACATCGGTCAATGCGTCAGGCAATATTGTAGTCGTAAAAACCCTCTCAGGATGCGCAAATGCTGCAGGCGAAGCGATTGATACCTCGAATTTTGAACATATCATCGGTTCCCTTGCCGGAGACAATACGCTCCTTCTCATTGCGGATTCTCCTGACAATGTGCCGAAAATTCTGGAGGATTTCGAGAATATGCTTCACTTGGGGGCTAAGACGGAATGATTACGCATATCAGCATTAAAAATTTTGCGATTATTGAAAATACAGATGTCGAGTTTGAAAACGGTCTGAATATCATAACCGGTGAAACGGGAAGCGGCAAGTCGATTGCGGTTGAAGCAGTCAGCCTTGCCCTTGGCAGCCGCGCGGATACTTCTGCGATTCGAAGCGGCACCGATAAAGCCGTTGTACAGCTTTTGGGTACTTTGGATGGGGAAGAAATCGTCATTACCCGTGAGGTTTCCGCTTCCGGAAAAAATCTCTGCAAACTCAATGGAGAAATTGTCACGCTGGCACAGCTGAATTCGGTCTCGCGCAGACTCGCCGACATTCACGGACAGTACGACAACCAGTCCCTGCTGAATCCCGAATATCACATCACACTTTTAGACATGTATAAAAGTTCCGAATCTTCTTCCGCAAAGGCTGAAGTCGGAGAACTTTTCCATAAATATCAGGATTTGCGCCGCAGACTTGCATCCCTGCTTTCGTTGGAAAATGAAAATGCGCGAAAAAAAGATTTCTATCGTTTTGAAGTTTCAGAAATTGAAAATGCAGCGCTCAGACCCGGTGAGGACAGCGAACTGTCACAGCGTATCTTTTTTCTTCAGAACAGCGAAAAGATTTTTGAAAATATAGAAAAGACTTATTCCCTTCTTCAGGATGAAACCCCTTCTGTCATGGACGGAATGGGTGCGTGTATGCGCGCACTGGAAGAGATTGCTGCCTGCTCGGAGGAACTGAACACAGCCTCACAGGAATTCAGCGATATTTACTATCGTTTGCAGGATTTGGCGGCAGACTTGAGAAGTATCCGTGAATCCGTCAATTTCTCGCCTTCTGAAATGGATGCGGCGATTACCCGCCTGAATCTCATCGACTCTTTAAAAAAGAAATATGGTTCCTCGATTGAGGAAATTTTGGAATATAAAGAGAATATCGCCTCTCAGCTGGATATTATAGAAAATTTTGATGATGAAAAGCGAAAACTGGAAGCCGAGCTTGCAGCGATGAAAAAAGAATTTCTTGCGGCTTGCAGCAGACTTACCGAAATCCGCAAGCAAACAGCTTCCGAGCTTGAAGCGAAAATTACTGCGGAACTCGTTGACTTGAATTTTGCGGATGCCCGTCTTGAAATTGTGGTCTCTCCTCTTTCTGCTCCGACAGAAAACGGCATGGATAGTGTTGAAATTCTGATTTCCACAAACCGCGGCGAGCCGCTGAAGCCACTTGCGAAAACCGCTTCGGGCGGCGAAATGTCACGCATTATGCTCGCATTTAAAAATATTATCAGTTCCTGCGATGGAATTCCGACTTTGATTTTTGATGAAATTGATGCCGGAATCAGCGGAATTACCGCCAGCATTGTCGGTCGGAAACTGAAGGAGATTGCCCGCCATCATCAGGTCATCTGCATTACGCATCTGCCGCAGATAGCTGCATGCGCGGACAGCAGCTACCGTATTTTTAAAGAAACCCGAGGGGAACAGACCTTTACTTCTATCCAAAAATTAGGCGAAGAAGAAAAAGTTTCGGAAATTGCCCGTCTGCTCGGCGGCGCAACCATCACGGATACTACGCTTGCAAGTGCACGGGAATTGATTGAAAATTCGTAAAAAGTATCAAAATTTAGCCATAAAAAGCAAAACGGCCGGAATCGCACCTTCCCTTTCACGGGAATCAAGCATTCTGACCGTTTTGCTATATTGACTTCAATCTTACTTGTAATCCATTACCAAAAACATCGGTTTAATTGCTACGATTTCATCGTATTCTTCCTGCTCAACAACGACATCGGAATTTAGAGCTTTTAAATCTCTTTTGAGAATCTTAAGTGCCTCCGGAATGGTTTTCGCACGCCCTTCTTTCAAAATGTCCTGCATTCTTTTGAGCACAATCGGGTGTGCATAATGCGCCGGTACCGGAAAATCCGGATACTCTCTGATGTATTCTTCCATCTGACGGATGGATTTTGCAAGCTGTTCTTCGATATACCTCCTATTGTTCTTGGAAGTCGGAAGAACATTGGCTCCGGCAAACAGGAAAACGGCTGCAAGGCCGAATAACAGGAAATACATTCCGAAGCCTGCATGTGTCACCAGTGCATAAATTCCATAAGCAAATGCACCTGCACCCATAACCACGATTGCAAGCGCAACCCACTTATATGCCGGATTGCTTCGATCGTATACACGCTTTTTCTTTGCTGACTGGCTTAAATCCATGTAATAGTCGGATTTTTTCTTCAGATACTCTTCTGCTTGCTCAAGCTGCAGAAGATATGCTTTGGCCTCCTCGGGCACATCTTTCTCCTTCCGCTTCTCCGCCAGCCATCTTTCTTTCTCTGCCAGCTTTCTTTCCGCTTCCAGGCTGTGCACCGGTATATCCGGGAATTCCTCCTCGATATACGCAAGGAATCTGTCTACATCGTCCTCATGCTTAAAATTGCACTGCTTTTCCTTTCCGTTTTCGTACACCACCACAAGATAGGATAATGTAGCAAACGCACCTTTTCCGGTGAAGCCTCCTTTGCTCATGGCAATTCTCTTAAATACTCTTTTTACAGAGTCAATCGGTATGTAATACCTTCTGTCGATATAAAAGCTGTTTAAATAAACTGCTTTCCTGCCAATTCCGCAAGGCCCGATTTTCTTTGCTTCTTTTTTATCTTTTATCAGTTCTTCATCAGGGATGGATACACTGCCCAGTCTTTGTGGTTTCATCCTATCACCCTCTCATTTCTGTCTGTATACGATAACTCTCGTTTTCTTCTATGCTTTCATAGGCTTTCTCGTTGCGTGAAGAAAGATTCCAAGGAATACTGCCGCGAGGATAATTCCAACCGGATAAGCAATTGTCGTGGAAAGACCAAGGCATTCGTCTGCGCAGAAGAAATAGGTCATGGAAACGGCACTCATAAAGGTTGCAGGTACCGCTGTAATCCAGTAATTCTTCTTTTCACGGAACAAATACATACTTGCCGTCCACAGAACGATCATCGCTAATGTCTGGTTTGTCCAGCTGAAGTATCTCCATACGACTGCATAATCCAAGTGTCCGACAAATGCGCCAACTGCCAAAAGCGGTACGCACAGCATAAGTCTCTTCTTCATGTCATTCTGATTAATGCCAAACCAGTCTGCTAGGGTCAGACGCGCGCTGCGGAATGCGGTATCGCCGGAAGTGATTGGACATACGATAACTCCAATCATCGCAAGAGCAACGCCGACGCCGCCCATCGTCTTAATGCATACATCATAGATAGCCGCGGACTGTCCGTTTGCCAAAATCTCACTCAGACCTGTGCTGAGGCCTCCTGTTACTTTATAGATTGAACATCCTGCCGCTGCCCAAATCAGTGCAATTACGCCCTCTGCGACCATAGCGCCGTAGAATACGAAATGTCCCTGTTTTTCAGATTTCATACAGCGTGCCATCAGTGGTGACTGCGTCGAATGGAATCCTGAAATTGCTCCGCAGGCAACAGTGATGAACATAAAACTCCAAACCGGTCTGCCGTCCGGATGCATATTGGTAAAGTTGCTCCAAATCTCCGGAATTGTGTAATCGGCATTTGTAAAGATACCAAAGATAACTCCAAGTGCCATAACAATCAGGCAGATACCGAAGAGCGGATAAATACGCCCGATGATCTTGTCAATGGAAAGGAATGTTGCAACAAAGTAGTATGCAAGGATAATCCACAGCCATACTTCCGCATTCGCCATAGCCCCTGTCACGCCGCTGTTGCCAAGCAAGGTAACAATCAGACCCGCAGGACCTACCGCAAATACCGTACCTACCATTACAAGAAGCACCACGCTGAATACACGCATAACATTCTTCATTGTATTTCCGAGATAAATGCCGCATACTTCGGGAATGGATGCACCTTCGTTTCTTTCAGAAAGCATACCTGAGAAGTAGTCGTGCACACCACCTGCGAAAATGGTGCCAAAGGTAATCCAAAGGAATACAATCGGTCCCCACAATGCACCTTGTAGTGCTCCGAAAATAGGACCAAGTCCTGCAATATTCAGCAGTTGTACCAAGAACAATTTCCACTTCGGCATTACTACATAATCAACACCGTCATTAATCCGAACCGCCGGTGTCTCTCTGTCATCCGGTGCAAAAGTGTTCTCAACCACTTTACCATAAACGAAATACCCTCCAATCAGGAGCGCCAGGCAAATGATAAAACTAATCATAATAACACCTCCTATGTTCCGTCTGCATTAATGAATGCTCTCTAATTTCACCTTCATTATAGTATTTTCGACAAAAAAAACAAGAGTAAATCTTGTTTTTTTGTGTTTTTTTGCAATTGGCAGTGGCGTTTTTCTGGTAATTGACAAACTGTCTTGCTTTAACATCTAATAGATTTTGAAATGCTTGAATTTATGGCAATAACTATGAATTATTAGGAGAAAATGGAGTGAAGCAGCATGTATAATAAGATTATACTCGTTGTA
>CABQMM010000097.1 GCA_902465215.1 uncultured Bacillota bacterium | reverse complement strand
GCTCGCAGCTCTGATTAATGCGGATCCGAAGGAAATCTATTTTACAGCGGGCGGAACCGAAGCGGACAACTGGTCGCTTATGGGCGTAGCGGACAAGCTCAAAGACAAAGGAAATCATATTATAACGACGAAGATTGAACACCATGCAATTTTACATTCCTGTGAATTCCTTGAAAAGCACGGATATGAAGTTACTTATCTGGGAATTGACAAGAATGGCAGAATCAGCTTGGAAGAGCTCGAAAATGCGATTACGGACAAGACGATTTTAATCAGTGTTATGATGGTCAACAACGAAATCGGAACCGTGCAGCCGATAAAAGAAATCGGAAAGATTGCGAAGGCGCACAAGATTATCTTCCACACGGACGCTGTTCAGGCGCTTGGCAATGTACCGATTGATGTTAAAGATATGGGAATCGATTTGATGTCCATGTCTTCACATAAAATTTACGGACCGAAGGGCGAGGGTGCTCTTTTCATGAGAAAAGGACTTCGCATTTCCAACTATATTCACGGCGGCGCGCAGGAAAACAGCAAGAGAGCCGGAACAGAGAACCTTACGGGGATTGTAGGCTTCGGCAAGGCCGCGGAACTTGCGAGAGTAAACTTTGACAAACATGTTCAGCACTGCAGCGAACTGAGAAATTATCTGGTTGACAGAATCCTGAAGGAAATTCCGGATACGCAGCTGAACGGCACGATGGAAGGCAGACATCCGGGAAACGCAAACATTACCTTTAAGTTCATTGAAGGCGAATCGATTCTTCTGCTTTTGAACCAGTTCGGAATCAGTGTTTCCACAGGTTCAGCATGTTCTTCCAAGTCCTTGGAACCGTCGCATGTACTGGTTGCACTCGGCGTTCCGGTCGAAATGATTCACGGAACCGTGCGTTTTACGGTAGGCGATTTCACGACGAAGGAAGACATTGACTATGTAATTGAGAAGTTGAAAATAATTGTAGAAAAATTAAGAGCATTATCACCGATTAATGCAGAGAAAGGTTGGTAAAATTATGGCATTATATAACGATACAGTAATGGAACATTTCCTCAATCCGAAAAATGTCGGCGAAATGGAAAATCCGGATGGCAAAGGAATCTACGGAAGCCCGGTCTGCGGCGACATGATGCAGATTGAAATCAAAGTTGACGAAAACGATATTATCACTGATGCGAAGTTCAAGACTTTCGGATGCGGTTCTGCAATCGCTTCCTCCAGCATGGCAACTTCGATGATTATCGGAAAATCCGTAGAAGAAGCTCTGAAGCTTACAAATAAAGAAATTATCGATGAACTCGGCGGACTTCCGGCAGTAAAAGTCCACTGTTCCGTTCTGGCAGACAAAGCGATTAAGAATGCGATTTACGATTACGCGATGAAGAATGGCAAGAAATATGAAGCTTTGGAAGGATACGATCCGAATGCAGACGATGACGAGGACGAACATGGAGCTGAACAGGAATAAAGTATTATTGGGATTAAGCGGCGGAGTCGACAGTGCTACCGCTGCTTTATTATTAAAAGAGAAAGGCTTTTCGGTCACCGGATATTATTTTGATGTAGCCGGAAACAATATAAAAGGCAGAGACGAGGCCGCGGCGGTCGCAGAGCAGCTTGGAATCGATTTTATCTATGAGGATGTCTCTAAGGATTTCGGAGAAATTGTAATCGGCAATTTTATCGACGAATATCTGCATGGCAGGACGCCGAATCCGTGCGTGATGTGCAACCCGAATGTCAAGTTCAAGCACCTGATTCATCATGCGGATGAAATCGGAGCTTATTATATCGCTACCGGTCACTACTGCCGCATCTTCCATGACGAAAACGACGGGAAATTCTATATTCAGCGTGCGGCAAGCGAAAAGAAAGACCAGTCCTACATGCTGTACCGCCTCAGGCAGGATGTCCTCAGCCGACTGATTTTCCCGCTGGGCGAGTTTTTGAGTAAGGATGAAACCAGAGAGCTTGCGCGTGAAAACAGCCTTCAAAACGCTGAAAAAAAGGACAGCCAGGAGATTTGTTTCATTGATCCGATGGATAATTATGCGGAATATATCAAACGTGCGGGGTACACCTCACGCCCCGGTAATTTTGTGGATAAAAACGGCAACGTTTTGGGAAAACATCAGGGAATTCTCAATTATACGCTCGGACAGCGAAAAGGTCTTGGAATTGCGCTTGGAAAGCCTGCGTTCGTCACAAAAATCGATTACGAAAAAAATACCATCACATTGGGCGATAACGAGGACTTGTTTGATACATCCGTTATTTCTTGTGACAATGTATTTACTGCGTACCCACCGGAAATATATGACGGAAAAGAAGTTCTTGCCAAGGTCCGATACTCCGCGATGCCGGCAGAAGCCGTTCTGAAAATTGATGCAGACCGCGTTATTACTGAGTTTAAGCAGCCTCAGAGAGCTGCAACTCCTGGGCAGTCTATCGTTTTTTATGACGGTGATAGAGTGCTCGGCGGCGGATTTATTTCCGAATAAAAAAACGCTTCCTTCAAATACTATGATTGAAGGGGAGTGATGATATATGAAAACAGCAGCAGGAGTTGCGGTTGCAGCAGCAGTGGGAACGGCGGCAATCATGGCGTATTCGTCCATGAAACCGCATACAAAGAATGAACTGAAGAAAGACTTCAGAAAAACTTTTAACCACATGGATGGTGTGAAGGAGGAACTCGGAAATGTGCGCCACGATATGACGCAGATGGCGAGGACCTTAAAAAACGAAATGTAATTTTATACAAAGGTTTTACGAAAAGTCTATGGGAGACCATAGACTTTTTGCATTAAATATGATACAATTAATTATTATGTTTGTTGTTAAATTTTATATAAATTGTATATAATTTCAGGAGGAATTTAAGATATGGAAAAGTTAGGCTTAAACGAAATAAGAAAACGCTTTTTAGACTTCTATGAGAGCAAGGATCATTATGTGGGCAAGTCTGCCAGCCTGATTCCGAGAAATGATAAATCCATTCTCATCATCAACTCCGGCATGGCGCCTCTGAAAGCATATTTCGCGGGAACGGAAACACCGCCGAAAAAGAGAATGTGTACCTGCCAGAAATGTATCCGTACGGGCGATATTGACAATGTCGGACATACCGCAAGACACGGTACATTCTTTGAAATGCTTGGAAACTTCAGCTTCGGTGACTATTTCAAGAAGGAATCTCTCACATGGGGTCTGGAATTTTTGACCGAACATTTAGGTTTTCCTTTGGACAAGCTTTGGGCGACCGTTTATCTGGACGATGAAGAAGCTATCGGCATCTGGAAGTCCATCGGAATGAATCCGGACCATATCGTAAGACTTGGAAAAGAAGATAACTTTTGGGAAATCGGTCTAGGACCGTGCGGACCGGACTCGGAAATCTTCTATGACAGAGGCGAATCCTTCGGCTGCGGCAAGCCGGACTGCAAGCCGGGATGCGACTGCGACCGCTTTATTGAAATCTGGAACCATGTATTTACACAGTTCAGCAAGGAAGAAGACGGTTCCTATTCCAACTTAGCGCATCCGAACATTGATACGGGAATGGGACTGGAAAGAATGGCTTGCGTTATGCAGGGAACCGATTCGATTTTTGATGTCGATACGATTAAATATATTTTAAACGGAGTTGTTGAAAAATCCGGCGTGGCATACCATGATGGCGCTGAGCCGACGGATGTTTCCATCCGAATCATCACCGACCACCTTAGAGCTATGACCTTTATGATTGCAGACGGTATTATGCCATCAAACGAAGGCAGAGGCTATGTTCTCAGAAGACTGCTCAGAAGAGCTGCGCGCCACGGAAAAATCCTTGGAATCAAGGGCTCTTTCCTCGTTGAACTCTCCAACAGAGTGATTGAGGTCTCCGGCGAAGCATATCCTGAGCTGGTAGAGAAAAAGGACTATATCCAGAAGATTATTCAGGTGGAAGAGGACAATTTTGCAGCAACGATTGACAAAGGCGAAGAAATTATTGCCGATTACATCGAGCAGCTGAAGAAAGACGGCGAAACCGTTTTAGACGGCGCAAGCGCATTCAAGCTGTATGACACTTTCGGATTCCCGCTCGAGCTTACGGAAGAAATTCTTGCCGAAAATGGCTTCAGCGCTGACGAAGAGGGATTCAAGGAGCATATGCAGGCGCAGAAAGACCTTGCACGTAAGAACAGAAAGTCAAACGAGGACGAGGGCTGGGATCAGAATGAACTCGAGTTGGATGTACAGAAAACAACATTCACGGGCTATGATACGCTGTCAGATACAAGCTTGGTAGCAGCAATTATTGCTGATGGAAAACTCGTGGACTCTGTCTGCAAAGGTCAGAAAGCAATCGTAATTGTCGATCAGACACCATTCTATGCAGAAGGCGGCGGACAGGTTTGCGATAAAGGATTTATGTCAACTGTAGTAGAATGTGAGGAAGAGAAAATCTTCGACGCAGAGGTTTTGAAGGTTGAAAAGAAAGACGGCATCTATTACCACACGATTCAGGTGCTTTCCAATGAAATTAAAGTCGGTGACGAAGTACTTCTTGCAGTTGACCCTGAAAAGAGACACTGTACGGAGAGAAATCATACGGCAACACACCTTCTTCAGAAAGCGCTTCGTGAGGTTGTCGGCACGCATGTAGAGCAGGCGGGCTCCATGGTAAATGAGAATGTTCTTCGATTTGACTTCTCGCATTTTGAGGCAGTAACACCGCAGCAGCTCAAAGAAGTTGAAGAAAAAGTCAACGAAGCAATCAACAACTTCCTTCCGGTTTCCACGGAAGAAATGAGCATGGAAGATGCACAGAAAACAGGCGCAATGGCTCTGTTCGGCGAGAAATACGGCGCAACGGTAAGAGTTGTAAATGCAGGCGGCTGGTCTGTGGAACTCTGCGGCGGCACACATGTGAAGAATACCGGAGAAATCGGTGCTTTCAAGATTATGTCCGAAGGCGGTGTGGCATCCGGCGTGAGAAGAATTGAAGCAGTGACGGGAACCGGCGTCCTCGCAGCGGCAAATGCAGCAGAAACCACAGTAGCGCAGGCCTGCGAGATTCTGAAGTGCAATAAGAATGCTTTGGCAGATAAGGCAAAATCCATGGCAGAGGAGCTTAAGAGCCTCAAGAAGGAAATCGAAGAGATGAAAAAAGTAGCGATGGGCGGCGAAGTTGACGCAATGGTTGCGGCAGCGAAGGAAATCAACGGTGTGCGCCTCATCACGAAGGAATTCAGCGAGTATACCATCAATGATCTGCGGAATCTTTCCGATGACATCAAGGCAGCTCATAAAGGCATCGTAATGGTATTTGCAACGGTCAACGGCGAAAAGGTGACATTCCTCGTTTCCATTACCGACGACCTGCTTGAAAAAGGATACCATGCCGGAAACATGATTAAGCAGATTGCGGCTGCATGCGGCGGTGGTGGCGGCGGCAAAGCCGACATGGCACAGGCAGGAGCAAAAGATTCTTCTAAAATAAATGATGCATTTGTTGTTGCAGAATCCTTAATAAAATAGTATAATTTGGTATAGGATAAAATATAATGTATACAAGATGAATCAAGATTACCCGTAGGTACACAAGGAAGGGAGTATTTCAAATGGACAAGAATACAATTATGTTCAATTCTTTCAAAATGCAAAAATCCAACAAGCAGATTGTTGAAGAAGTTTATCGTGCACTGGAAGAAAAGGATTATAACCCGATTGACCAACTGGTAG
>CABQMM010000096.1 GCA_902465215.1 uncultured Bacillota bacterium | reverse complement strand
CACGGCTGAATCATTATTGAAACGGCAGCGCCGATTAAGCCGATTGTCAGCACCGCCGGCACTCTCTTAAATCTCAGTTTTTCCTGGAGAAAAGCAACCGGAACCTCGTAAAGATTCACGATTGAAGTTGCTCCCGCAAACAGGACACAGATAAAGAAAATCATGCCCACAATGCGTCCGCCTGCCATACCGTTAAGCACATTTACCAAATAAACAAACATGAGCCCGGGACCTGCCGTGTCCGGTGTTACACCGCCGACACCCATCGCCGGCAGTATAACCAGTGCCGCAAGAGTCGCCGCAAGCGTATCGAAAATCGCAACATTGCGCGCAGCTCCCGGAAGATCTTCTCTCTTGTCCAGATAAGAACCGTATATTACCGAACCGTTTCCTGCAACCGAAAGCGAGAAGAACGCCTGTCCGAAAGCAAAAATCCATACCTCCGGATTCAGTAATCCCTTCGTATTCAGCGTAAATATATATCTGTATCCTTCTCCCGCACCCGGAAGAAACGCAATATAGACTCCCAAAATCAAGAATAAGCCAAAGAGAAGCGGCATCATAATCTTGTTTGCTTTTTCAATTCCGCCGCCGATACCCATTGCCATAATGGCAAGAGCAACCACAAGACCGACGATTTGCCATATACCGTTTCCGACATTGAATATGCCGCCGTCCATCATCATTTTAACCGCTTCGCCCAAAGTTTTCGCTCCCGGTGCCGCACTGTCAAAAGTTCCTCCTATCACAGCCATATCGGTTCCCATAGCGTAAAGCTCTCCGGATATCCCCATAAAGCAGTATTTGAAGATCCAGCCCATTACAACTGTGTATCCGATTGCAAGCCCCATCGCGCCGATAACCGGCAGAGCACCGATTGCCTCACCGACGCGCTGCTTTCCGAAGCGCTCCTTGGTGCATTTTCCGAAAGCTCCCACCGGGCCGGCTTCCGCCCAGCGGCCAAGCGCAAACTCTTCAATCATGCCCGACGAAGCGATAAGTATTACAAATAAAATATACACGACGAAGAATGTCATTCCTCCGTATTTCGATACCATAATCGGAAAACGCCAGATGTTTCCCATTCCAACTGCCGAGCCTATGCAAGCAATGATAAAGCCTGTTCGGGTTCTGAATCGGTCTCTTTCCATGTTATTTCTGTTCTCCTTCTTTTGCGCTCATTCCGCGCTTGTAATTTTTTTCTTTGCCTGTCAATAATATCATATCTTTAAAGAAGATTCAATTCAAAATCTTTCGGGTTGAAAACCAAAAATCTCTCCGATTATGCTTGCTAAATCTTTCGGGTTAGCATACAAGCGCCCCGACGGTGTGTACGTGGTACCGATTACCGCACTGAAAAATTGAATGCATGAAAGGCTTGAATTTCTTTGGAAAGAAGTCTATAATTACCTTATTCAAACGACACGATTCAATGTGAAAAAGGAGATGTATTAATCATGTACAAAGAAGCGTTAAGACCGGTTTGGGCAGAAATCAACTTGTCAAACCTGGATTACAACATCAAACAAATTAAGAATAAAATCGCAGGCAGAGAAATGATCGGCGTTATCAAAGCCGACGCATACGGTCACGGCAGTGTAAAAGTTGCAGAGGTTCTCAGAGAAAATGGCTGCAAAACTTTCGCAATCGCAACTCTTCAGGAAGCTGTAACACTCCGTGAAGCAGGCGCCAAGGAAGAAATCATCATGCTCGGTCTGACTCCGGATATGTATGCCGACACCATTGTAAAATACGACATTACTCCGGTTGTCTGCAGCAGCGAAAATGCAGCAGCTTTCGCCGCAGAAGCAAAAAAGGCAGGCAAGACAGTACACGCCCTCATCGCAGTTGATACCGGAATGGGAAGAATCGGCTACCTTGCTGATGACATCGACTTTGCGGTTTCCGACATAAAGAAAATCGCAGCACTCGAGAACTTCAAAATCAAAGGCATGTTCTCGCACATGTCCACAGCAGATGCTTACGACAAAAAATACTCCCATCAGCAAGAAGCGAAGTTCAACAAATTCTATGAAGCACTTACCGCAGCAGGAATCGAAATTCCGTTCAGAACTCTTGCAAACAGTGCTTCTATCATGGAACTTCCGACCGTTCACTTCGATGCATGCCGTCCGGGAATCATCCTCTACGGATGCTATCCGTCGGATGAGGTTGATGTAAACGAGCTTTCCATCAAACCGGTTATGTCGGTTAAAGCAAACATCGTTCACCTGAAAGATGTGCCTGCTGACTTCTCGGTTGGCTACGGACGTAAATACATATCCAAGAAGCCAAGCAAAATCGCAACCATCGCACTCGGATATGCGGACGGTTACCCTCGTCCTTACTCCCCGAATGCAAAAGTTATCGTAAACGGTGTAATCGCACCGATTGCAGGCAACATCTGCATGGACCAGTGCATGATCGATGTTACGGATGTCCCTGATGTAAAACTCGGCGACGAAGTTATCGTAATGGGTTCGGACGGCACCAACACAATCCTTGCAGACGACATCGCAAATGCAACCGGAACCATCAATTATGAAATCACCTGCGCTTTCGGCCAGAGACTTCCGAAGGTTTATGTGAAATAGATTTTCCATCGATTTACTGAATAGGATTATATAAAAGCTGTACTTTTCTGAGTGGTGTTTAGAAAAGTACAGCTTTTTTGTTTCCCGCTGCCTCAACAGTCATCTTTTTTATTCTTGTTTTCGAGTTAGCCTGCGCTTACCACATGTCGCTTGTTTTCAAACATTTTTCTTCGTTTTTTTGTAAGAACATTCGACAAAAATATTGACTTTGTATACACGGAAGAGTAGTATATTATGTGTGTAGCTTGTTAATTTTTCAACATTTCTAAGCTATGCGACAATGATGACACAAGATGTAATAGTAAACTTGAAAAAGGAGGCAAAAAAGTTATGAAAACCAATGTCTCCCCTGCTACAGGGGAAAACAATTTGGTCGCTTATGTGGCTTGTGCAGGTTGGTCTGCAGGAAAAGCCAGAGCCGCAGAGTTTGAGTCCTGCGCTGCTTTAGTTGAAGCAGGCTTTAAGCGCGGCGAATGTAAGAGCGGCTGCTGTGGTATCGGCGATTGTATCAAGGTTTGTAAGCAGGATGCTATGAAGCTTGAAAACGGCAAAATCGTAATCGACGCCGAGAAATGCGACGGCTGCGGCGACTGTGCAGCTGAGGGTGTCTGCCCACAGCATTTAATTCACATGATTCCTAAGGATGCTACCAACTTTATCCCTTGTTCCTCCACGGAAGAAGACGACGAACTTGTTAGAAAAACTTGCGGTTTCGGATGTATCGCTTGCGGCGAATGCGAAAGAGCGTGTCCGGAAGGCGCAGTACATATCGTAGACAATCATGCAGTTATCGACTATGACAAATGTGTAGGCTGCGTTGCTTGCATGGTTAAATGCAAAAAGAAAATCATCGTTGACACACTTCACGATTTAACAGCTTTAAAAGCGAATGTTGCTTTCGTGAAATGTTCAGGCGACGGCAGAACTTCCGCAAAACTTAAAGAAATGGGTATTCAGACCTGTCAGGAAGCTGCAAAACAGGACCTTAAGGCTCTCGGCCTTTGCGCTACGGGATGTCTCGGACAGGGTGCCTGCACAGCGGTTTGCCGCTACGAGGCGGTTAAGGTTGTTGACGGCGTTGCTTATGTTGACCCTGACAAGTGTGTAGGCTGTAAGGATTGTACTTTTGCATGTCCGCAGCACTTAATCACCATTGTTCCATACAAGGGTCAAAAGATGGTTGCTTGCTCGTCGGAAGACGACTGCGAAACGAAGGCAAAGGTTTGCAGCACAGGATGCTTATTCTGCGAAGACTGCAAGTCCAACTGCCCGAACCTCGCAATTTATGCAGACGGCACTCACACAATTATCGATCCTGAAATCTGTGAAGACTGCCATGTATGTCAATATGTATGCCCTAGAAATGTTATTAAGGAAATGGAAGTTCCGGAATACATTTTCATGCAGCGTGAAGCTTTGGGCATCAAGGAAGGAGAATAAACATGAGAAAATTAAAAACTATGGACGGAAACGCCGCTGCTGCTCATGTTGCTTATGCGTTCTCTGAGGTTGCTGCAATTTACCCGATTACACCATCCTCACCTATGGCAGAAAACATGGACGAATGGGTTTCCCAGGACAGAACCAACATCTTTGGCGAAAAAGTTAAAATCGTAGAAATGCAGTCTGAAGCAGGTGCTGCAGGTGCGGTTCACGGTGCTATCGCTGCCGGTGCTCTGACATCTACATTCACAGCTTCCCAGGGCTTGCTTCTTATGATTCCGAATATGTATAAATTAGCCGGCGAACAGACTCCTACTGTATTCCACGTAGCTGCTCGCTGCGTTGCTACACATGCACTGAATATCTTCGGCGACCACTCCGATGTTATGGGTTGTCGTCAGACAGGTTTTGCAATGCTTGCATCAAACTCTGTACAGCAGGCTATGGACCTTGCCGCAGTTGCTCACCTTTCAGCAATCGGCGGACATCTTCCTATGCTCCACTTCTTCGACGGTTTCAGAACTTCTCACGAACAGCAGAAGATCGAAACATGGGACTATGAAGATTTGAAAGAAATGGTTGACTGGGATGCACTCAAGGCATTCAAGGACAATGCCCTTCATCCGAATCACCCGCATACAATGGGTTCCGCAGAACAGCCGGAAACTTTCTTCCAGCACAGAGAAGCATGTAACGTTGTATACAACGAAACTCCGGACCTCGTTAACGAATATATGGAAAAAGTTAATGCTAAGATCGGTACAGACTATAAGCCATTCAATTACTATGGTGCTCCTGATGCAACAGAAGTTATCGTAGCTATGGGCTCTGTTTGTGAATGTGCAGAAGAAGTTATCGACTACCTCAACGCAAAAGGCAAGAAAGTCGGCATTATCGAAGTTCACCTTTACAGACCTTGGTCCAACAAGTACCTCTTCAACGTTATGCCTAAGACAGTTAAGAAGATTGCTGTCCTCGACAGAACGAAAGAACCTGGCGGCCTCGGTGAACCTTTATTCCTTGACATGGTTGCTGCAATCAGAGGAACTGAATTCGAAAACTGCTTCATCTGCGGCGGCAGATACGGTCTTGGTTCCAAGGACGTACAGCCTGGCGATGTACTTGCAGTATATGAAAACTTATGGTCAGATGAGCCTAAGAAGGAATTCACACTTTCTATCTTCGACGACGTTACAAACCTTTCCATCCATGGCTCCGAAAATCCAGATGTTGCTCCTAAGGGAACAAAGGCTTGTAAATTCTGGGGGCTTGGTGCTGACGGTACGGTTGGCGCAAATAAGAACTCCGTTAAAATCATCGGTGACCATACTGACATGAAGGCACAGGCATACTTCCAGTATGACTCCAAGAAATCCGGCGGTGTAACGATTTCTCACCTTAGATTCGGACATGAACCGATTCGTTCGACTTATTATGTAAAACAGGCTGACTTCGTCGCATGTCACAATGAAGCATATCTGTATAAGTATGAAATGGTTCAGGATGTAAAACCGGGCGGATTCTTCCTGCTCAACTGCACATGGTCAGATGATGAACTTGAAGAAAAATTACCGGGTCAGGTTAAGAGATATATTGCACAGAACAATGTTCAGTTCTACACTTGCGACGCTGTTTCTCTTGCTAAGGAAATCGGTCTTGGCGCAAGAAGAACCAACTCCATCCTTCAGGCTGCATTCTTCAAACTTGCTGACATCATTCCGATTG
>CABQMM010000095.1 GCA_902465215.1 uncultured Bacillota bacterium | reverse complement strand
TACGGAATTCCTTTCTATATGTATGTGCCGACCTCGACCATCGACCTTAATACTGAGACCGGAGACGATATTCATATCGAGCTTCGTGACGGCAAGGAAATCTACCAGATGTGGTACGAAAAGGACATGGCACCTGCGGGCGTAAAGACCTATAATCCGTCTTTTGATGTGACGGATCATAAATACATTACGGCAGTCATTACCGAAAAAGGCATTGTCAGACCGCCGTATAAGGAAAACTTAAAGAAATTATTTGAAGACTAGGAATGCGGAATTAAGCGGAATTAAAAGCGCAAAAAATGAAAGAAAGGCGAGATGAGCGAGTTGAATCAAATTGGTGAAAAGAAAAGTTTTATAGACAAATATGCAAAGATACTGGTTATCGTTGCGGTACTCTGCGGTGCGACATCGGGTAACTTTGGTGTACTTATTTCAGCACCTCCGACAATCATCGGATTTTGGAGACTGACTATAGCGGTGCCGTTTTTTGCAATCCCGATATTGGCGAATGCGGACAAAAGAAAGCAGCTTGCGCAGGTGTCCAAGAAAGAACTGCTTCTCAGCTTTATTTCGGGAGCATTTCTCTTCATGCACTACTACACATGGTATTCCTCAGTGAAACTTACCAATGTTGCTAGTGCAGCGGTTCTAGCGTCATTTCACCCACTGGTCGTAATTTTTATTACCGTTTTCATTTATAGAAAAAGAATTTCATGGAAGTCTGTATTGGCGATTATTGTAGCGCTCGGTGGGGGCGTCTTGATTATATGTTCCGACCTTTCGACGCTTTCGGGCGGAAAGTTATCAGGTAACCTGCTGGCATTGGCGGCAGGAATCTGTATGGGCGTGTATTTCGCAATCGGTGGCAAGGTCAGACAGTCGGTGGAAGGCAGCATCTATGTTATGCTGGTATTCGCATCATGCTGGATTTGTTTTGCACTTTCAAATATTTTTTCGGGCACTCCGCTTACCGGCTATCCGACTATGGACTATGTTTACATACTTTGTCTGGCTTTCATTTGCCAAATTGGCTCACATGCTGTTTTCAACCTTTGCATGGGTCATGTAAGTTCTCTTTATGTATCTGCATGGGAAACAGGAGATCCGGTATTTTCGACGCTTCTTGCATTTCTCATGCTGCGTCAGATACCGTCGGGCGCGGAAGTTGTCGGCTGCATTATTGTAGTCGCTGCATTGCTTGTATACAACAAATTTGAACAGGAGTCGGAGTAAGGCATGTATAAAGTCAAACTGCAGTCCTTCGAGGGACCTTTCGATTTGCTGGTGTATTTGATTGAAAATGCGGAAATGAGCATTTATGACATCAAAATCAGCGAAATTACAACTCAATATCTGGCGTATATCAAAGCCATGGAGGAACGAGATGTGGCTTTGGCGGCGGAGTTTATGGTGCTTGCGTCGTCTTTGATTGAGATTAAGTCGAAGATGATTTTGCCGAGAATGACGGAGGATGGACAGACTCTTGTGGAGGAGGACCCGAGAACTGAACTCGTTGCAAGGCTCGTGGAATACAAGCAATTTAAGCAAATTGCCGAACTGCTCGAGCAGCGTGAGGAGCGCAGTTTCAACATTTTTGAAAAGCCACAGGAGGATATTTCGCAGTATCTGGACAACCCGGACGAGTATTTGAGCCTCGGTCTGAAGGATTTTGCTTCGGCTTTCAGCCTTTTTATTCAGAAAAAACAGCGCGTGGAAGCGGTAAGAAAGCACTATACGAGAATCGAGCGCGAGCGGGCGAGCATGGAAAAGCGGATTTCTTCCATCTTAAAGACGGTTCGCACGAAAATTGGACAGGTTTTCAGCTTCAAAGATTTTATTCAGGATAAAAAAGACCGCTATGATGTAGTGGTGACTTTCATGTCGCTGCTGGAAATGGCAAAAGCGCGTGCAGTGAAGGTCGAGCAGCGCGCAACCTACGGAGATATTGAAGTGAGCGCAGGCGAGCGAGTACAGGAGGAATGGAAAGAGAATGACAGCAAACAAAGCAATTAAATCGGCAATGGAGTCCATGATGTTTACATGGGGTGAGCCTTTGGAGGCGAAGATGGCTGCCGATGTGTTTAATATAAGCAAAGAAGATGCTTATGCGTATTTCAAGGAGCTGCAGGCGGAGTACGAGCAGGAGGGCAGGGGCATCGTGATTCGCGAGGTCAACAAAGCGTTTCAGTTCGTGACGCGTGAGGAAAATGCGGACTATGTGCGCAGGCTCTGCACTCCGGTCAAGTCGAAGAAGCTTTCCCAGTCGGCGCTGGAGGTTCTGGCAATTATCGCATACAAACAGCCCGTGACAAAGGGCGAAATGGAAGCGATTCGCGGAATCAAATGCGACCGTGTGGTTGAGGGGCTGATGAAAAAAGATTTGATTAAGGAAGTCGGCCGCTCGACGGCAATCGGAAGGCCGCTCCTTTATGGAACGACGGATGCTTTTCTTAAGAATTTCGGATTTACGAATCTGAAGGAACTTCCGGACATCGAGGATATCGAAAGCGTGATTAACGATGACATCGAGGTGGAGACCGGCGGCGAGGAACTGGACCCGGTTGCAGCGGGGCAGATGACGATAGAGTTTTAAAATTATGAATAAAAATTCCCATCAGCAAGTAAACTGTTGATGGGAGTTTTTTTATGGACAGAAACAGTAAAAATAAAATATGCGTTGTACTCATATGCGGAGCCTTCTTGTTCGGCGCACTCGGTGGTCTGGGAATCAGTCCGCGAGAGGCTGACCGTATGATGGAGAAAACCGGGGTGCAAGCCGAAACGACGGTTGGCTTGCACCCGGAGATAAGCCCGCCATCTGTGTCTGCAGAGAGCGCGGCGCTCATCGACGAAAGCGGACAGATTCTATATGAAAAGAATGCAAATGCGAAGGGCTATCCTGCGAGCACGACGAAGATTATGACTGCGCTCGTGGTTTTAGAAAAATTAGACGAACTGGGCCTTAGCATGGACAGCGAGGTCATCATTCCCGAAGAGGCCGTCGGAATCGAAGGCTCTTCAATATATTTGAAAAAAGGGGAGAGAATAAGCATTGAGGAACTGCTTTACGGGCTGATGCTGCAGTCAGGAAATGACAGTGCGACGGCGCTTGCAATGTGCGTGGGCGGCAGCCTTTCTTCGTTCGTGTCGATGATGAATGAGAAGGCGGAGACGCTCGGCTGCAGCGGTACGCATTTCACGAATCCAAGCGGGCTTTATGAGGAGAATCACTATACGACGGCGGCGGATTTGGCGCGGATTGCGCGCAAAGCGATGAAGAGGGACGATTTTCGCAAAATTGTCAGTACAAAGGACTGGCAGAATGCGGACGGAAGCCGGAGTTTCCACAACAAAAACAAAACCGTCTTTCAATACGACGGGGCGACCGGTATCAAAATCGGATTTACCAAAGCTTCCGGCAGAACTCTCGTCGCCTCGGCCAAGCGGGATGATAAGGAAATGATTGCGGTAGTGCTTCGTGACGGAAACTGGTTTAACGATGCCTATGCGCTGATGGATTACGGATTTCAACAAGGAGGAAAATAATATGGAGTATAAGTGTGTGGACAGGGGCTCGGTGAAATGTCCCTGTCATCTGACGACGGCGGGGCAGTGCTACACCTGCGGAATGCTGCGCACAGGCGAATGCGGGTGCAGCATACAGTGGAGCGGAACCTGCCCTTACGGCGAGCTTGCCTTAAACGGCGGAAAACCTCAGCCTTTGACGATGGCGATTCCGGCGGAGGTCGTACACCAGAAAAACTATTCAAAAAATCTTACAGTCGTACGGCTGGAAGTGTCAGCGGGCTTCGCACAGCAGTGCCACAGGCTGGGGACCTATATTTTGGCGGAAATCATGGGCTATATGGTGCCGCTTTCGGTGCTCCGCTCGTCCTATGCGGTCGAAAAAAGGCGGTTTCTCATCGGGCCGAGACCCTATATTGAGGTGGCGGTGCAGCCTTTAGGGGTAAAGACGATGCAGCTTATGAATCCTTTGAATAAATTCTGGAGCATCAAGGGACCGTTCTACGGCGGGCTCAAGACTGCGGGCAAAATTGACCACAGTAAGCCTTTACTGGTAATCGCAAAAGGCACAGCGCTTGCGCCTTTTTTGAATATTTCAACCTATCTGGCGGGCGAAAACCCTGCCAAAATCAATCTTTTCATCGACGATGACAAAATCACGGAGGAATTTATCGGCGATTATGTGAAAACCGCAGGGGGCAAAAATGGTCAAATTCGTTACAATTACATTCATCTGGCGTCGGAAATGGAGACGGTGATGGGTATGCTTGATCTGTACGATCAGGTGATGTTTCTTGCCTCACCGTATTATACGAATCAGGTTGTGCGAAAGCTCAGAGACAGTGGAAAGCTCGTCACCAATCCGGTGCCTTCTGTGGAAAGCTCGGGGCGCTGCTTCATCGTTGCCAATCATGCGAATATCTGCTGCGGGCTTGGAATCTGCGGTTCCTGTAGCCATACGGATAAAGACGGGCAGACCGTCAAAGAATGCAAATGTGTGGGAGGAGGAAATTTACAATGAGCAAAATTGTTATAACGGGGGCAGGCTGGTCCGGCTGCGCGGCGGCAATCCGGGCGGTCAAGCAGGGGCATGAGGCAGTGCTTTTGGAAAAAACAGATCTGCTGCTCGGGCTTGGAAATGTCGGCGGAATCATGCGAAACAACGGGCGTTTCACCGCTGCGGAGGAAAACATCGCACTTGGTGCTTCGGAGCTTTTCGAGATTACCGACAGGCTCAGCACGCATAAAAATGTTGATTTTCCGGGGCATGACCATGCAAGCTTTTATGATGTGGCGCTCGTGGAACCTGAGGTGCGCCGCCTTCTCGTGAAGCTCGGCATTGAGCTTCGTCTGATGTGCCGTGCTGTAGATGTCGTGACTGAAAAAACAGAAGACGGTGCTGTGCGTATCCGCTCTGTCACAGCGGTGCAGCTGAATCACGATGGAGAATACGAAACAGTGGAAATTGACGGCGATGTTTTCGTGGAGACCACAGGCTCGACGGGTCCGATGGGCAACTGCACGAAATACGGAAACGGCTGCTCAATGTGCGTGCTGCGCTGCCCGGCGTTCGGCCCGCGTGTCAGCTTGACGGAACGGGCGGGCTGCTACGATGTGCACGGCGAACGGCTGAATGGCAGACCCGGCGCCTTCAGCGGCTCTTGCAAGCTCGAAAAGCGCACGCTCAGCCCGAAACTCCAAAAAAAGCTGGATAAAGAAGGTTTCGCAGTCGTGCCGCTTCCGCCTGAGATGGTCAACAAAGACAAACTCAGCCAAAAGGTCTGCCAGCAGTACGCGCTTGACCCATTCGCAGAAAACATCATTCTGATTGACACCGGCCACGCAAAGTTAATGACTTCCTATTTTAACCTCTCAGACCTTCGGAAGGTCGAAGGCTTTGAGAACGCTCGCTTTGTCGATCCGTACGCGGGAGGCAAAGGCAATTCCATCCGCTATATGTCAGTCGGCCTTCGCGACGAATATCTGAAAGCCGACGAAATTGAGAATTTGTTCTTAGGCGGTGAAAAATCAGGCTTTTTCGTCGGCCATACCGAAGCCATTACAACAGGCTCGCTGGCAGGCTATAATGCGAGCCGGATGGCGGACGGAAAGCCTTTACTGGAGCTGCCGGAAGAGCTGGCGGTCGGCGACATCATCAGCTTCGCCAACTTCATGCTCGGTCAGGAGGACGGCTATAAGAAGCGGCTGACCTTCGCGGGTGGTACATATTTTCAGCGCATG
>CABQMM010000094.1 GCA_902465215.1 uncultured Bacillota bacterium | reverse complement strand
TTCATGGCGCTAATCATGGTGTTTACCTATATGCCGAGCATGGCATGGGCGGAGAGCATGGAAGATAGCTCCGCAGCCGAGACGCTTTCACAAACTCCTGCGCCACAGGCAGCGGAGGGCGCAGTGACGATTGAGACTGGGGACACAGAAGGTTTGACAGAGTTTGCACTGTCGGTGGAACCGATAAACAAGGACGCTGCACCTGTGACTTCAAATTTTCAAATTAAGAACGGAAAAAGTGTACCGATCTTACGCGAATACACCTATACTGTTCCGGCAGGAACAGAGGAAGTAACCATTTTCTTCACTTCCTCTGACTCTGAGAATGGATTCTTTGTGGAAGCGGAAAACGGTACAGTAACTATGAATGATTTTTTGCAGTTAAAAAGTAAACCGGAAGAGGCTATTAAGAGTACGACAGTCAGACTAGAAGATGGCAAGGGCTCTACAAAGTGTATCTTACCATATCTACCGTCAGGCGTTTCAGGTCAGTGGTGGTTAAACAAGAGTAAAATTTACCAGTTCCACTTTGAAACAGCACCGGAACCGATAAAAATTACGACCCCGGACGCAGAAGGTTTGGCGGAGTTTGCACTGTCAACGGAGCCGTTAAATAAAACGACAGCACCTATTACCTCGAAGTTTCAGTTTAAGGGAGGATCAAGTGTAGATTATTTATATGAATATACCTACACAGTTCCAGCAGGGACAAAAGAAGTAACCATTTCCTTCACTTCCTCTGACCCTAAATATGGGTTCTTTATGGAAGTAGAAAATGGCACAGTATCTACAAACGATTTTCTTCAATTTGATGCTGCTAAAAAACCGGAAAATCCTATGACTGAAACGACTGTGACACTCACAGATGGCAAAGGCTCAACGAAGTGTATTTTGGCATATTTGCTATCAGGTTATTCGGGTCCGAAAGAAAATCCAACGAAGATATATAAGTATTCAGCAAATAAAGGTCACATATACCAATTCCACTTTGTGGAGGCTTCTGATGCAGTGCAGATTAAAACCGACCTTCCAGAGCGAGTACAATATAACCAAAATGCTGCTGCAGAGCCATTAAAGGTGGAAATTGAAGCACCGCAAGGAAGCGATATTCAGTATACATGGTATCAAGGTACGACACCGGAAACTGTCACGACGGTAATTGATGGAGAAAATACAGATACATACACACCGCCAACCGATAAGGCAGGCGTAATGTATTATCGCGTGGAAGCAACTGTCACAGAAGCAGGAAAAAGCCTCGTTACTTTGATGAGCAAGACAGCCAAGATTGTAGTAAAAGAACCAAATGTCATCTTCTCACTGGGAAGCTGGAAGATGCCAAAGCCTTATGAACTGCAAAAGTATGAAAATAGTGATCAGATTTATACGGTGAAAATCCCTGTGGATAATTACAGTACAACTGACTATGGTGCTCGTTTGGCAATCTATACTTTCCATGGACAAATCAGTGGAACTATTCCGGATGGTGTGACAATTGAAAAGGTATGGAGCGGTTCGCCAGCTGATGCCTTTGACTTAACAAAGGAAGGTGCGCTGACAGTAGACTATGATACCAATACCTTTGTTATTGACCTCACAAAGGCGGCAAGCCCGGAGGCAGCTTATATGGTGAAAGAGGAGCAATCCACATACTGGCATCTGCTGGGACGTTGCCTCTATTTGCAGACCAAAGATGAAGGTAATAACACGAAGCTGTACACCATTACAGCCGACAGCGAAAGCCTGAAAGTTAGCTATCGCCCGTATCTTCCTTCCTCGGTGACCCTTTTAAATGAAGATGGGACGGCAATGTCTGATTTTCAGGTGGAATTTCCTTCAGATGGCGGAATAGCAACCTCTGTCTTTGCGAAAACGCTGAACTCTGAGACGCCAGCAGTTTTACGCGCGCAGGTTTGCAATCGGGATGAGGGCGTTGAGGGATTCGAGTTGAATTCTCTCCTACCTGATGCAGCTTGGAAAGAATCGCAGCTAAGCTGGGTTGTGGTAAATGGGCAGAAAGTCGGCGGAAGCTTCCACGGTAAGACCGAAGCATCAGATGGCACCAGCTCAGCATTTACCTTGCAGCCGGGTCTGAATGTGGTAGAGGTATATACCAATGCAAAACCTTACTATTTTTCAAATAAAACGACAAGCGCAAGTGCAGACGGCATTCACGAAAATACGACCGTGATTATTCCTTATGAAGGCAGTTATCGCTACAAAGCTGTCGGCACAGCATGCGTGGTATATTTAATCAACTATCAGGGCAAAGCCGCAGAAAGCGTACCGCAGGATGATCAGATGGATACTTCCTTGCAGGAAGTGCAGGCACTGCGCTTTGGACCATCAAACTCCATCGTTACCGCATGCCAGATAAAACAAACCGAAGAGGGGTATACTCTTACGGTTCCGGAAAGCTTTGATACGGATATGTCAGAGAATACACAGCATAACGAATATACGCATGCAGTGCTGCTTGCAGCAAAGCCAAAGGTTCCCGGCGCGACGGTATCATTCTCCGGTGCAGACGGTCTTGTTGTAGGAGAATGCGTTGCTGACAGCGCATTTTTAGACATTGAAGCGCTGTATGGGGAAACAAACAAGTCCTTCACCATGACGGTAACAGCAGCGGACGGCGTGACGAAAAAGGAGTATCCGGTAAAGGTCACTTTTGCGTCTGATGTGGAAAAGACGAGGGTTCGTTTGGTGAAGAGCGAAGGCAGTACAGCCACCCTAAGCAGAACCTTTGACGAAGATACCTACGTCTATTATGTGAATTATTTTAACAAGCTTTCTACGAACGTATATTTGAACATTACCCTGCCTACCGGTGTAAGTGCTGTGATGAGTAAAACCATTCAAGGCGTGGAAATATCAATGGGCGGAAGTTTTTGTGGTGAAAAACAGTTTATGCTCAGCCCACGACTGGATGACTTTTACCGGCTGACGATTACAGATGTCAATCAGAACGTAAAAAGTTACTACTTCATTACACGCTTTACGAAAGGAGAAGCTGTTTCTGATCTCAGAAGCTTCGTTACGGATGTAAAGGCGATGCCAAAGGCAGATGCACTGACTTCTGAAAATCTGAGCCGCCTTGAAGTGCTTATCGCGCAGTATGAAGCACTAGATGAAGAAAGCAAGACTCTGCTTGAAAATGTAACCGATGAAGAATCCGAATTCTATGGCGTTTTAGAAAAGTACCAAGCACTAGTAGCGGCAGGCTTAAAGCTGAAAGGAAGCGAAAATGCCGCAAACCTTTATGAGAAGATTTTAGCACTTCCGAAGGCTTCGGAAGTAACAGAGGCAAATGCTGCTCAGGTTAAGACAGATGTCGCAGCTATCCGCAAAGCTATGACTGAGGAGGATAAAGCCCTTCTTGGCTGGGCGGGCGGCTCAGTACTTGCAAAACTTGAAGCAGTCGAAAAAGCCGCAGGAAGCGGCACCAGCGGCGGAAATACCGGCGGAGGCGGCGGAGGCGGCGCCATCGGACCAATCCCATCTTCTGTGGATGTCATTACTGTAAAGGAGACAACCTCCGGCAAAGTTACAACTGTAACCAAGACGACAATTGATGGCGGCAAGGCGCAGCCTGCAAAGAACGAGCAGGGAGAAGATGTCTCTAAGATTCTTGCAAATGTTTCCAAAGAAATCGCAAAGGAACTTGCAAAGCAGGCAGAAGCAAACAAATCTGACCTTGTTAGCATTACCGTAAAATCCGGCGATGCAAGCTGGACAGAGATTACAATTCCAAAAGACAGTCTCACTTCGATTGCAAAGGACAGCAAGGCAGACCTTCTTTTAAAGACGGACCGCACACAGATGCGTTTTGCACAGGATGCACTTACCGCCCTTACGGCAGACGAGGCAGGCGATACGATTACGATCAGTATCAATGAAAAAGCAGCCCTTACTGACGCGCAAAAACCGGCAGAGGCGGTAATCGGAAAAACAGGCAAGCTGTTTACTATTAGCGCAAAAGCAGGAGATAAGCTCCTTACCGATTTAGACGGAGCGAAGGCAGGCGTGAGCCTTCCGCTTTCCGACGCAATGAAAGGAAAAGACCTCCTTCTGGTTTCGATTGACGAAAACGGCATCTGCACTGTTTTACCGCACAGCATTGAAACGGTGGGTAGCGATAGCTATCTTAGCTTTGAAACTGACTGTCTTGGCACGTTTGCGGCAGTAGAAAAGGCAGACGCAGAAAAAGAGATTTCCGCGCAGAAACAGGCACGTGCAAAGGCGCTTTTGCAGGATATAAAGCTTCAGGTAAAAACCACAAAGACAAGCAAGAAATCGGTAAAGGCTCAGGTAAGCGTAAAGAATAACAAGACGGCTATCAAGGAGCTGAAAGCGATGGGATATACCGTAAAATACCGTTTCTATCGCTCGACGAAGAAAGCTTCCGGCTACAAGGCTCTGAAGACAAAGAGCGTAAGTACTTTCACGAATACGAAGGGCGTAAAGGGCACGAGATACTACTACAAAGCCTGCGTGTTTGTTTATGACGGAGAGACGCTTGTTGCAAAGAGCACGCTGAAGCAGTGCAGCTATGGCACGAGAATCTGGAAGAAATAAGAGGTGTTACATGAACACACAGACAAATCTTTTTAAACAAACGCTCACCGTGCTTTTGGCATTTCTTATGGTCTTTACCATGATGCCAAGCATGGCATTTGCGGATAGCATACCGGAGTACGGCAAGGCGAAAACATTGGTCTTTACGACGGACCTTGACGATTCCTTAGTGCGTTTCTGCCCAAATGAGGGAGCAGCATCCACAAGGCAAGAAATCATTGAAGCACGGGTTACCAAATATTATAATGCAGGCGGCAAATTGCAAGATTTGCCGGAAAATATCACGGTAAATTATCAATGGTACCGAAATGATAAGAAGTGGCCATCCTTAGCGCAGGTTGGCGGCGAGGCATGGAAGACGGTCATTGGTTTTAGCGAATACAGTAGGCCGGTGCAATATCATGTAATTGCGACCGCTGAAATTAACGACGAGACCTATACCGCGCGCAGCAAGACCTTGACGGCTAAAACCAGTCCGCAGTCACCGATACAAGTAGAGCTTACGGTAAGTAAGGGGGGCTTCTTAGCTACTACAGAGGACGGGACAGCAACGGCACATCTTTCGGTGACTGTTGTGGACTTAGACGGGGACGAAAAATTCACTCTGGATGAAGCACTGAAAGCTGCACATAAAACATATCTGACAGTGGAGGACTACATAGCGGAGAACTCCGATGAGAAGTTTGTCATCCGTAAATTCTGGGGCAGCGAGCTGCAGAGCCTCACTTTCTTTAAAAACGGCAAGCGCGTGAAAACCGGGGCAGACGAAACATCTCTGAAAGCAGGCGATGAAATTTATGCTTCGATAGATGCTGCTGCAGGCTACTCTAAATTTGACAGTGCAGAAGTAAAGGCGGCACCGGGGGAGGAATTTACCCTGACTTTAGTCGACGGAGACGGAACACCGCTTGAAGGCGTTCAAATCGGAACATGGAAGGAAAGTGCTTTCACCCCACTTGCAGGAAAATTGACCGACACAAACGGCGAGGTAACGCTTACATTTACCGAGTTAGGAGACTACATGATAACGGCGCAGGGCGATGCGGAAAACCCCCTGCTTCCGCCTGCCTGCCGCGTTACATGCGCGATGCCAAACGGTGACTGTGGACAGAACAGAGGAAGCAATGCGAAATATTTTTTAGACCTTGATACGCAGATTCTGACTATCAGCGGAAGCGGTGAGACAATGTCCGGAA
>CABQMM010000093.1 GCA_902465215.1 uncultured Bacillota bacterium | reverse complement strand
TTAAAAAAATTGGCTCCGAGGGAGGGGCTCGAACCCTCGACCTTGCGGTTAACAGCCGCCTGCTCCACCATTGAGCTACCTCGGAACACCTTATTGTTGCCGCTTATTTATCGCCGACAACAATAAGAATTATACTGCATAATGCAAATAATGTCAAGCGATTTTCAAAATTTTTTTAAAAATTTTGTTATTCTATTTGTTAAGAATATCGCAAACTTCTGCTCCGGTCATGCCTTCCTTGATTCCAAGCTTTTCAGCCTCCGGCAGTACTGCCTTTACAGGGTTCGCAAGAATTTCCTCGAAGGAGCTTCCTCCGATAACGCAGGCTGCATCTCCAAACTTCGCTGCAGCTTCCTGATTCAGATAGCCGCACATAATATAGCCCTTCTTGCAGGTCAGTACGATCATATTCGGGTGGCCTTCGCCGCCGGGAGCGTTGAGCAAAACGCCCTGAACAGGATTGCCGTTTACATTCAAAATTTCTGTCTTAATCATGGTCTTTCTCCTTTTCTATTGTCTTATTATATTTCAAATCCGCCCTAAAGTCCTGCAATCTCGCGAATTGTTTCAATCGCTTCCGCAATCAGGAAAGAGGTAGACTTGTTTCCGACGCCTACTATAATATTATTACATTTATTGACCGGAAGCAAAACTTTTTTCGCACTGCTGCTTCCGATTGCCGCCGCCATCTTCGGCGTGATTTCACCGAGCAGCGAATCAGCGATGACAATGCCAATCGGACCGACGATGATGTCAGCGCTGCGAACTGCAACCACAACCGAATTCTCACCGGTAGCGCCATTATCTGCACCTGCTTTGAGCATACTTGCCGTTGCCATCGTATTTGTCCCAACCGCGGTGATTTCTGCGTCGGGTATCAGTTTCCGAACAGCTTCCACCATCTGTTTGCCGAGCATTCCGCCTTGACCGTCGACAACCAGAACATTCAGTGCGTTTTCTTCCGAAAATATCCTTTTTTCTTCCATGCGTGCACCTTAGTTCACCTTTCCCGTGCCCTCTGTTGTCAGCACTTCCGCCATTAACCTCTGCTTTTCTGCTGCCGCCTGACGATTTTCCTCTGCAAGTTGTCTGTCCTTTTCCATATTGCCTTTGATAATCTCTATTTTCTTCGTGTATTTTGGGACTTTTTCATCGTCTCCCACACTTTCGCAGAGACTAACCAGCGCCTTCATGCTTTCCAAATTGCTCGGTGCATACTTCAAAACTTCTGTAAAGCAGGCAATCGCTTCGTCGGTTTCGCCGAGCTCGCCGTATGCGGTTCCAAGATAAAACCAGAGCGGCCACCATGAAGAAAATTCACCTTCTTTATACTCCGATAAAGCTGCAATTCCCTCTTCATATCTGCCCGAAATTACGAGATTATATCCCTTTTCAATTTCAACCGGTTTTTCCAGACTTTTAAGCCGCATAGCCAGCTCTTTTCGAATTTCCCGCAGTTCTTTCACGCGCAGGCGGAATCCTTCATCCTGCATCTTTTCGTCGGTCTCATCGGTGTTTGCGTCCTCTTCCGTCAGCTTCATATATTCTTTCCATGTCAGCTTTGCCTTTATATACAGTCCCATGTTCAGATAGGCGTAACCTAAGAAGTAATATGCGTCCGCAAGTTTTGGATCTTTAAGTGTAGCAACTTCAAAGGCTTCCAGTGCTTCAGCTTTAAAACGCCCAATAAACTCCTCCGTCTCTTCTGAGCCTTCCAAAGTCTCTGCGGCTGCTTCATATGCGTCCTTGCAGGCGCGGCCATAGCAATAGTAAGCATTCGCGTTGTCCGGCTCAATCTGCATTGCCGCGCGGAACAAAATGCAGGCATAGTCATAGGATTTCTTCGTTGCCGCCGTTTCCACTCCCTCAGCAAGCAGAGCGTCTGCGAAACGCACTTCAAATGTTCTCGTTATATATGCGATATAGTTTTCTTTGTACTTGAATTCCGGGTCGCAGCCGATTACAAAAGCCATGCATTTGGCAATCGAAAGCGTCGAAATATTTCCGAGTTCCGTCTTTCTGAGCGGAATCGGCACTCCGGTTAAAATATCTGCGATTCCGGCCTTTGCAAGATAAGCATCCGAAAGCTCATCGAAAACGATTTCCGAAAGCTGCGGTCTTAAATACTGTCCGATTCTGTCCTTTTCTTCTAAATTCATCCTATCTCCCATCCTTTGCGTAAAAATCGTTTTAAATTTTCGGGGTTCATCGTTTCCTCTGCGTCGCGCATCAGCCTTGCCAGCGTGCGCTCTTCAAGCCGCGGGAGACTCCTTTCGCCTGCGGTGTGCTTTGCAAATGACAATAAAATCCGATACTGGTCATCCTTTTTTCTGTCTCTGTTCTGAAAGCCCGCCTCGTAATAGTAATCTGCTAATGACTCATAAAAGCCGAAGGCTCCCAGTCCCAGTTCTTCGATTAAATACTCCACGGTATGCGTAAAGCCGCCTCGATTCCAAAAAATATCGAGCATATTCTCAATCATCTTCAGGCGCGCAAGCTCAGATGCGCTGATATAATCCGTCGCAACTACTTCGTACGGAGCGTGCTCCCTGTATATAATCCCGTGCTGCAGGGTCTGTGCCTCGATTGGCGTACCTGCAAGTACCTTCAGAAATCCGAGCTGCAACGCGTCTGCGTGAAGTGCGTAAACCTTATCAAAAGAGCGTCTGAAAATTTCATAGCTTTCATAAGGCAGTCCCGCAATCAGGTCAACATGTGTGTGAATATTGCCTAAAGCAATTAAGCGTTCCGTATTATAAAGCAGCGGATAAACATTTTCATTTCTTCCGACTGCCGCCAGCGTCGGCGGATTTGCCGACTGTATGCCGATTTCCATCTGAAACAGCCCCTTTCGAGCCGTTTTCAGAAGCTCCAGTGTTCGATTGTCCAAAAGCTCGGCACAGATTTCAAAATGAAAATTCGTCACACCGTTGTCGTTGTCAATTAAATATTTGAAAATCTCATACGCGCGTTCCTTATTATAGTTAAAGGTTCTGTCGATAAACTTGACCTGCATGACCCGCTTATAAAGGAAATATCCTAAATCAGCTTTTACGCGGTCCGTTTTCAGCGAGCGCACCCGTTTTTCCGTCGAAGAAAGACAGTAGGTACAGCCAAACGGACAGCCACGCGATGACTCGTAATAGACAACCTTATCCTCTTCACAATCCAGCATCGAATACGGAAACGGAATCAAATTGAAATCCATCGGCTCAATCTGCTCATTCACATAGATTTTGCTGCTCTGCCTGTATATCAGGCCCGGAACCGTATCAAACGGCCTTTCCGGCTCATTCATTACCTCGCAGAACCGATAGAAAGAGTACTCTCCCTCTCCGCAGATAATAAAGTCCGCCCACGGATTTTCCTGCATGAATTTTGCGCCGATAAAGCTTACCGCCGGTCCTCCAAGAACAATCAAGGTGTCCGGACAGGCTTTCTTCAAATCTGCCGCCAAAAGCTTAATCTGCTCAATATTCCAAATGTAGCAAGAAAAGCAAACCATATTATAGTTTGCTCTTACAAGTTCGGTATAGATGTAGTTCGGGTCGTTATTGATGGTAAATTCCCGAACTTCAATGTTCCGGTACTCCCCTGCCGTCACGGTATACAGATACTTCAGCGCCAGATTGGAATGTACATATTTTGAATTCAAAGTTGTCAGCAAAACTCTCATATCTTTAAAATTCAATGTAAAACTCCTATTATAACATTCTGAATCTTTCGTCCTTTAAAAGGCCTCTGTCCGCCATGCACCGCTTCAGAGATTCTATCATTCTCTCGTTGTCAAACGGCAGATTGCCCCGCAGGGAAACATAGTTGGAGGCATGGTTGCTCCGGAAAACACATGGCTTCGAAGGCCGCGCATATTTCAGCATCAGGCAGGTTTCCGCCAAAACCTCTTCTGCCGTGAGCGGTTTAAACTTACCCGTGCGGTAATCTTCAAACATCGGTGCCGGAGGTTCCAGCATCAAAGTCAGAACGCCGACATAAGACGCATTCATCTCCGCAATCATTTTTCCGGTTTCCACCGCATGCTCTTCCCAAAGCTCAGGCGCAAGACCGCTGATAAAGGTCACGGACGCCTGAATATCCAGCGCCTCAATTCGGTTAACAGCTTCAATCAGCTGCTCTCTGGTTTCACCTTTTTGAATTTTATCCAGAACCTTCTGGCTTCCGGATTCTGCGCCGATATAAACGATTTTAAGTCCGTGCTCTCTGAGCTCACGAAGTTCTTCGTCCGTTTTCCTCAGAATATCCGATGCACGTCCGTAGGTTGCCACTCTCTCGCACTCCGGAAAGTTTTCACGGATAAAATCAAGAATTGTCAAAAGTTTATGATTCGCCAGACAAAGCGCATCTCCATCGCAGAGGAAAATTCTTTCCACCTTCCGGTAATGTCTTCTTGCATCTGCTAAATCTTCGAGAACTTCTTCGATTTTTCTCACGCGAAACTGCTTCGCCTTAAACATATTGCAAAATGTGCATTTATTATGCGAACATCCGATTGTGACCTGCACGAGCAGGCTGTAGGCCTCACTCGGCGGTCTGTAAATGTCTCCAACATATCTCATTGTACCAATTCTCCTGTGCCGTTACATTCTTTCCGGTGCCTGCATTCCCAGCAGTGCCAGTCCATTCTTAATCGCGGTTTTCGCTGCGATTACCATCGCAACCTTCGCAGTCTTTTCTTCCTCGTTGTCTACCAGAATATGTTCGTCATGGTAGAAACGGTTAAAGCTCTGCGCCAGGTCAACGATGTGTCTTGTAACAATCGAAGGCTCATATTTTTCGCCCGCTTCAACGACTACATCCGGGAATTTGTAAATCAGTTTTGCCAATTCGTAAGCGCTTTCGCCTGTAATATATTCCGGCTTGATTTCTGCAGTCTGCGCTTTCTTGACGATTTCTTCTCCCGCATTTCTGAGGATGCTTGCCGCTCTCGCATAGGTGTACTGTACATATGGTCCTGTTTCGCCGTTGAAGTCCAAAACCTTCTTCCATGAGAAAACATAGTCTTTGATTCTGTTATTGGAAAGTTCATTGAATACAACCGCACCGATGCCGACCTGTTTCGCCGTCTCTTCAATATTGTCGGTTGCAACGCCCTTTTCCTTGATAATCTCTCTGGTTTCTTCGATTGCTCTGTTCAAAACATCCTCGAGGAACACAACTCTTCCTTCACGGGTTGACATTGTTCCCTCTTCCAGGCTTACCAGTCCGAACGGCACATGGATGATGTCCTTCGCCCATTCAAATCCCATTAACTCAAGGATTTTCTTGAGCTGCTGGAAATGCAGATTCTGCTGGGATGCCACAACATAGATGTTTTTATAGAAATTGTAAGTGTCTTTTCTGTATTTTGCACACGCAATATCACGAGTGATATACAGCGTGGAACCGTCCGATTTTAGAATCGGTGCCGGTGTCAGTCCGTACGGCTCTAAATCCACAATCATTGCGCCCTTGGATTCTACAAGGAGATTTTTCTGCTTCAAGTCTTCCACGATTGCCGGCATCTTATCCGAGTAGAAAGATTCGCCTGCATAGGAATCATAGCTGATTCCGAGCATATCATATACTCTCGTAAATTCTTTCAGGGATTCGTCGCGGAACCACTGCCAAAGCTCAACTTCCTTTTTTTCTCCGTGTTCCAATTTTGCGAAGGTCGCTCTTGCCTCGTCATCCAGTTCCGGATGGTTTTCAACTTCCACATGGAATTTCGTATAGTAGCTGAGCAGGGTTTTAATCGGTTCATCGATGACATCCTGCTTGTTTCCCC
>CABQMM010000092.1 GCA_902465215.1 uncultured Bacillota bacterium | reverse complement strand
ATGCAGCTTTTTCTTTATATTCTATATAGTTACTCATAGTGCTTGCTCACCTCCCTAATTCCAACAATCCTCACTATTCCGGACACTTCATCAATATTGCATGGAGCAAACGGATTGCCATCCATATCTAATGGTTGAAGAATAATTCTCCATGGCTCCTTTTTTGTTTTTACATCAATCGCAAAAAAGCCCTCAAGATTACGTCCATTTTTATTTTTTAAATCATGAAAGCGAAATGTTGGCTGCACAACAATATCTCGAATCACTTCCGCTTGTTCCAAAGCGTTTATCCTTGAATGCAATTTAAGCGCAAGCTGTCTGTCTCCACCAAATAGCTTAGCCGCAGCCTTTATATTTGTACACTGTCGCCTTACTTCATCTGATCCGTATTCTAACTTCAATGTAATCTCCTATGCTATAATCCAAATTACCCATTAGGTAATTTGGATTATAGCATTTTCTTCAGCATTTGTCAACAAAAACCCCGCCGGATTTCTCCGACGGGGTTTCATTATTTCATTTTAGAAAGGTTAATCCTAAGCTTCTTTCGCTTCTGCTGCCGGCGCAGGAGCTGGAGCCTGTGCAGGTTTTCTCTTTGCTCTCATGTTATTGATAGCGCCTGTAGGACATTCTTTCGCGCAAAGTCCGCAATTCTTGCATTTTTCAGGATCAATGTAAGCGTGATTGTTTTCAACGGTGATTGCTTCGAACTTACATACTTTCGTACATTTTCCGCATGCGATACATCCGTTTGAACATGCTTTGCGGGTTACAGCGCCCTTGTCTTCCGAGTGACACTGAACAACAACCTTGTTCTTAGCCGGTGCAATTCTGATTACATGCTTCGGACATGCAGATGCGCATGCACCGCAGCCTGTGCAAAGGTCTCTTGCTACAACAGCAACGCCGTCGCAAATCTTGATTGCATCGAAATTACAAGCTCTTGTACAGTCGCCAAGTCCGAGACATCCGTATTTACACTGGTTCATACCGCCGTAAAGTGTGGAAGCTGCAGAACAAGTTGTAAGACCCTGATATTCAAGAAGGGACTTAACCGCCTGCGCATTTCCGTTACACATTACAGTAGCAACCTGTGGTTCTGCAGAGCCTGCTTCCATTCCTAAAATGGCAGCAAGTGCCGCAGCACAGTCAGCTCCGCCTACCGGACATTTATTCGGTCCTACACCTTCCGGATCTGCTGCTAAAGCAGACGCATAATCATCACATCCAGCGAATCCGCATCCGCCGCAGTTTGCGCCTGGGAGCTGTTCTCTAAGCTTAATAACGGTTTCATCAACAGGTACGAAGAATACCTTAGCTGCGATAGTAAGGATTACAGCGAAAACGAAACCCATTGCGACTACCAATAATACTGGTGTTAAAATTGCATTCATTTTCTCCGCCTCCTTCTTATACTAAACCGCCGAATCCCATAAATGCGAGGGATAACAGTGCGGCTGCAGTCATAGTGATAGGTACTCCCTGGAACGGTGCCGGAATATCCGTATTTCCTTCGAGTTTGCTTCTCATTCCGGAGAAGATAACCATTGCAAGAAGGAAACCGATACCTGCGCCTAAAGAGTTAATTAAAGACAGTCCGTATCCGTAACCTGCATCGATGTTGTTGATACAAACGCCGAGTACCGCACAGTTTGTGGTAATCAGCGGAAGATATACGCCGAGCTGCTTATGCAGTGCCGGGATGAACTTCTTCAGTACCATTTCTACGAACTGTACGAGTGCTGCGATAACGAGGATGAATACGATCGTCTGCAAATATGCTATTTTCCAATCGTTCAGAATCTGCATGATTGGCCATGTAGCGGCGGTTGCCAATACCATTACGAAAATAACGGCTACGCCCATACCTACAGCAGAGTCTAATTTCTTGGATACGCCCAGGAACGGACAAATACCAAGGAATTGAGCGAGAACATAGTTGTTTACTAAAATCATAGCGATTAAAATGCTAATCCACTGTGCCATTATGCTTCAACTCCTTTCGTTTCAATTTTAAGTCCGTCTAATTCTTCCAGACATTTTTCCTGATTGCACATGCTTGCAAGCGCGCAGCCCTGGCATCCGAAATCTCTCGGCTTCTTGCCCTTGGAAGCAAGGATCTTGTTTACAACTGCGATAGCGCAGGCATAAACGAAGAATCCGCCCGGTGCAAGTGCGATAATCAGCATCGGATGTTCGGAAATGAACGGAATTGCGATTGTCAGTTTAGCCACTAATTCTTCGGAACCAAGGAAGAATCCGGAGAAAATCGTTCCGTTGCCGATGATTTCTCTTACAGCACCGATGCATGTAAGGGAAAGCGTGAAACCAAGGCCCATTCCAATACCGTCTAAAGCGGAATCCAGAACGCCATTCTTGTTTGCGAACATTTCGGCTCTTCCGAGGATGATACAGTTAACTACGATAAGAGGCAGGAACACGCCAAGTGAATTGTAAAGCGGTTCTGCGAATGCCTGTACGATGAACTGTACGAGTGTTACGAATCCGGCAATAACTACGATATAGCACGGGATTCTTACTTTATCCGGAATAATCTTAGCAAGCAGAGAAATTACAATATTGGAACAAATCAATACTGCTGTTGCCGCGATACCCATACCCATACCATTGAATGCAGAGGATGTTGTCGCAAGTGTCGGACAAGTACCAAGCAGCAATACAAGGTTCGGGTTTTCTTTAATGATGCCCTTCGTAAGGACGGCTAATCTATTTACTTTTTCTTTCATTAGTTAGCACCTCCTACTGCTTCGAACTGCTTTAAGGCTGCGCATACTCCCTGGTAAACACCGTTGGAGGAAATCGTAGCACCGCTGATGAAGGTTACGGAAGTGTCGCCTTTGATGTTATCAGCATTTGCAAGTTCTGTTTTTCCGTTATAGTTTGGATCAAGGTAGGAAGACTCATGTGCTTTCGTACCCAGACCTTTTGTATCCGCATGAGCGGTTACCTTAACGCCTGTGATTGCGCCGTTAGCGTCGATGCCAACCATTTCCGTAAGAAGGCCTCCGAAGGAAGCAGTCTTAACGGTAACAACCATGCCAACGCCCTCAGCAATGTAGCAGTCTTCTACAAATACTTTATCTTTTACCACTTCAAGCAGTTCTCCGTCATACGGTGTGAAGGAAGTTGCTGCCGGAAGAAGCTCTGCTCTGGCTGCATCAGCAGCCTTTGCTGAATTGTCTGCGATAATCGGCGCAGTGATGGAGTTCACATATGCCAGCGCAAAAGTGATAATCAGACAGATGGCTACGAGAACAACTGTCGGTTGAATATATTCTTTAAATGTATTACTTTTCATTCTTAGCACCTCCATACATTCTCTTCTGGAAGAAGCTGTCGATGAGCGGTGTCAGGCAGTTCATAATCAGGATGGAGAAGGATACGCCTTCCGGATACTGACCGAACAGTCTGATAAGCATTGTAATAATGCCACAGCCGATACCGAATACAACCTTTCCTGCAGGTAATAACGGAGAAGTTACATAGTCTGTAGCCATGAAAATTGCACCGAGCATTACGCCGCCGGCAAGGATATGGAAAATCGCCATCTGAAGCGCATCGCCGTTTCCGGTTGCTCCGTAGTAGATAAGCGAGAATACAAATACCGTGCCGATGAAGCAGCATGGGATAATCGGGCTGATAATCTTCTTCCATACGAGGAAGATTCCGCCGATGAGCAGTGCGATTGCACTGACTTCACCCATGGAACCGCCGACATATCCAAGGAAGAGTTCCATATTGCTTGGAAGATCTACCGGATTTCCTTCTGCTAAAACGCCGAGCGGAGTTGCACCCGTAAGCGCATCTGCCGTCTGGTTCATTCTCGGAAGCGGCCACGTCGTCATTTCGGTTGCAAAAGAGATGAACAGCACGATTCTGGCTGTAATTGCCGGGTTAACGATGTTTTTGCCAACGCCGCCGAATAACTGCTTAACAACGATAATCGCTACGAAGCAGCCAACGATTGCAATCCAGTACGGAAGTCCCGACGGAACATTGAAAGCAATCAATGTACCTGTCAGAGCAGCACTGAGGTCGCCGACTGTCTGCTGTTTCTTCATAAGTTTGTTCCACGCCCATTCGAAGAACATGGAAGCCGCGATACATACGGCAGTCAGAATCAGAACCCTGAAACCGAATACATATGTACTAACGAGTAAAGAAGGTACCAATGCGAGGATAACCATCAGCATGGTCTTCTGTGTATCCAATGCGGTCACAAGATGAGGAGACGCGGATACGATTAAATTATCATAATATTTCTTATCCATTAGATTCCTGCCTCCTTCAGTACCGTTTTGCCTAAAGTATTAATAAATCCTAAAGGTCTGTGTGCCGGGCAAATGTAGGAACATGAGCCGCAGTTCATGCACTGCATAACTCTCAGGTCTTTCAAAGCCTGAGCATCTCTCATTTCATAAGCCTTAGCCAAAGCTGTCGGAATGAGTTTGAACGGACATGCCTTATGGCATCTTCCGCAGTTGATGCATGCAGTTTCTTCTTTTACGATGCTCTGCGGGCCGGAGAACGCTAAGATTGCATTGTTGTTCTTTACCAGCGGCATAGCGTCGGAGTAGATAGCTCTTCCCATCATAGGTCCGCCCATCAAAATCTTCTTCGGCTCTGCTTTATAGCCGCCGCAGAATTCGATGACATCGTGAATGGAAGTTCCGATTGGTGCGATGACATTCTTAGGCTCTGCTACAGCATCTCCGTCAACCGTTACTCTCTTCGTTGTCAGAGGACGGCCTGTCTTGAAGTACTGTCCTACGAATGCAACTGTCGTAACGTTGTCAAGAATGACTCCCATATCTGCAGGGAGTACACCTGCGTCCATGTTTTTACCGGTGATTTCATATACAAGCACACGTTCAGCACCCTTCGGGTATCTTGCCTGAAGCTTGAATGTTTCGATGTTTGTGATTCCGCGTTCTTTGATACGCTTGTCAAGAAGTTCAATCGCGTCCATCTTGTTTTCTTCGATTGCGATATAGCCCTTGTCAAGTCCGATGTACTTCATAATCAGAAGACATCCGTCAAGCAGTGCATCCGGTGTTTCCAGCATTAATCTGTGGTCGGATGTAATGAACGGTTCACATTCCGCAGCGTTAACTACGAGCGCATGAACATCATCAATGTTCTTAGGGTTAAATTTGATGTGCGTCGGGAAAGATGCTCCTCCCAAACCTACCAAGCCGGATTCTCTGACTGCTTTTACAAATTCAGCTAAATCCTTTGGTTCTTCCGGAACTTTTACTTCCTCAGATAATTCTTGTTTCTTGTCTGTTTCAATGACTACAAGCGTTTCAAATCCGCCTGCTGCATTTCTCTGCTCCTCGATGGCTGTAACCGTGCCGGATACGCCGGAGTGGATAGGTGCACTTACGAAAGCGTCTGTGTCGCCGATTTTCTGGCCGACTTTAACATAGTCGCCCTTAGCTACCAGCGGTTTACAAGGTGCTCCGATATGCTGAGACATAGAAATCTTTACAACATCCGGTATAGGCATTATTTCTGTTGCACACCCGGCAGTGTGCTTATAATGACTCACATGGATGCTCTGTAAATGTTTTTGACTCATGTGTGTGAGACCTTCCTTTCTAAATTTTATATAAAATCATACAAAATATATTATACTACAACAAAAAACAAAAATCACTAAAAAAATTTTTTCTTATCACGGAAAATGTCGAAAAATATTACAAAACCATGAAAAATTTGACAAATTAGCGAATTTATCTTCCAACAGAGACCTTCCCGTCCGCAGT
>CABQMM010000091.1 GCA_902465215.1 uncultured Bacillota bacterium | reverse complement strand
ACGGGAATCATTAATTCTAATCCGCCACTTACCTATATTTCTGTGCGGAAGTCCAGACATTCGCACAAGCTGATTTCGGAAAGCGGAGAGTTCGTGATTAACCTTGTGAACGAGCCGCTGGCTTTCGCAGCGGATTTCTGCGGCGTGAAGTCCGGTCGGGAAATCGATAAATTTGAAAAAATGAATCTGACCGCACAGCCGGCAGGAATGGTGGACTGCCCGCTGATTGCTGAAGCTCCGGTCAACCTTGAGTGCAAGGTCAAAGAGGTACATGAATATCCGACACACGATATGTTCGTTGCAGAAATCGTCAATATGCATGTCAATGAGTCACTTGTGGACGAAAAAGGCAAGGTTGATTTCGCTACGGCGGGCCTGGTTGCCTATGTGCACGGTGAATATTTCGGCATGAAGAAAAATCCAATCGGCAGATTCGGCTATTCGGTGATGAAGCCGAAAACCAGAAAGCGCGTAAACAAGCAGGCGCATATTGAGCGTGTCGAAAAAAACAGAAGCCGGCGCAGTGCGAAGAAAAAAGTATAGTTTTAGTATGGAGAAGGGCGTCCGAATTATGGAATAGGAAACAGGAGGGGCGCCCTTTGAAACAAAGCTGCGTTTTTGTGTCAAGAGAACCGCTTAAAGCAGGATCTCCTTGAAGGTATTGGCAATTTTAATTTGGATTTCAAGACTTCTGAACAGTTTTCTCTTTTCTCGTATTTTCATCTCAGTCATTCGACCTAATATAATCAATGCAGCTTTCGCATACGAAGCCGCCATGAAAAGCGACCGTATGATACATGTTTCCGCATAGCGAGCAATTACATTTCTGACTCATATCTATACCTCCTTTGTTCTGATTTTACTAAGTGCGACCTAAGATGTAACCAAATCATACCGCAAAAAAATACAAAAGAAAAGAAGAAAATGCAAAAACATCAAAAAAAGGACTTTTTATGTAATAATTTGTACTTTTTCTGCTTTTTGGAAATTTTATATGCATCTATTTTTGAAAATTTCGGCGAAAAATGTCAATTAAAAGCGTTGCGCATATTCAATATTTATAATAAAATGTACATGTATATAGCAGAAAATGCATAATAAAATTTAATAAGGAAGGGGTAATTTATGGAGAAAAAAGATTCCGGAAACAGACCTGTGATTCAGGTGCAGAATCTCAGCAAGGTTTATGTCATGGGCGAAGAACATGTCATCGCTTTAAAAAACATCAACCTTGCGATTAACCGAGGCGAAATCTGCTGCATTTTCGGAACTTCCGGTTCCGGCAAGAGTACTTTGCTGAATCAGCTCGCAGGACTTGAAAAACCGACACGGGGACAGGTTTTGATAGGCGGAAGATCGATTTCGAGAATGAACGAGAACGAGCTGGCGGCATTCCGGCAAGAGCATATCGGCTTTGTCTTTCAGTCTTATAATCTGCTGAAAGAATTGACGGCGGTTGAAAATGTTGCGATGCCTTTGATGTTTCGCGGCATTCCAAAGGAGACACGGGAATTGGAAGCGAAAAAAATGCTTCACCGTGTGGGGCTTTTGAACCGCATGAACCATTTCCCGGGGCAGATGTCCGGCGGCCAGCAGCAGAGAGCAGGTATTGCCAGGGCGTTTATCAGTCGTCCGGAGATTGTTTTCGCGGATGAGCCGACAGGAAATCTGGACACGAAGACGACAAAAGAGGTTATGCAGATGATTCGGAAGTTCGCCAGGACTTTTCATCAGACAATCGTTTTGGTTTCGCACGATCCTGAAATGACGACCTATGCGGATCGAATTGTGACCTTAATCGACGGTCAGATTGTCAGCGATGTAAGGACGAATCAGCAGGAAGAAAATATAGTATAAGAATGGGGAAAATTATGAAAAAGATTTTTAAAAAAAGTTTTGTTATATGTATGGCGTTTGTGATGGCATTGGCGTCGATGAGCGCGTTTGCGTTTGCTGATGACGGCTCGAAAGCAGATTCGGGAAGCGGCAATGAGTTTGTAGTGACCGGATACGATGTAAACCGTACCACGATTCGAAAAGGAAACAGTGTGGACATCACGCTGAAAGTAAAGTACAACTCAACATCAGGTCCGGGCGTGAATCTCGGAGATCTTGATATTTCAAGGCTTAGTGACAGCTTCAGCGGAGGGACGATTAAAGATGGAAGCCTGGAAGAAATAAAAGGAGGCTCTTCCTTTGCATTTAAAGTTACCTTTAAAGACCTGAAATACAAAGGTGTGGGACAGAGCTTTAAAATTATGATCCGAAATGGCGCCACAGCATATCAGCCACTAGAGACAACCATTACTGAAGCAGAAGTCTATACGGAGCCTACGGACACACCGTCCGAGCCATCTACACCGGATCCGATTCCGTCGCCGAAAGCGGTTGTCAGCCGAAACGAACTGCCGCATGACATCAAAGCCGGCGAAACAATGACGCTGGATATCAGCATTAAAAATGTCGGAAAAGCAAACATGCAGAACCCGGTTGTTTCCTTCACGACCTCGGATTCTCTGATGATCGTCGGCGGAGCATCTTCATTCCAGCTCGGAAACATCAATACGGGAAGAACCGCAACCGTGCAGCTTCAGGTGAAGGGTCTGAAGGACATTCAAAGTGCAAACCAGTATGTAGACGCGGAAATCGAATTTGACTATTACAACAGAGTGAATACGCAAAACGGAACTGCGAAGGGCAGAGTAACCGTTCCCGCATATGTAAAAGAGAAAAAGGACGATAATAAAAAAGAAGAGGAAGAACCGACCAGTCCGGTTCCGAATATCATCGTGACGAAATTCAACTATGGCAGTTCATCTGTCCCTGCCGGCAGCGAGTTTAACTTCAGCTTCAAGTTTAAAAATACGAGCAGCGAGCTGAATGTTGAGAATCTGGTTGTTACGGCAGAAGGCGGAGAAGGCATGATGATTAATGGCTCAACCAACTCCTTCTTCTTTAACAAGGTAAAACCGGGGGCTTCCAAATCGGTAAGCATTCCGATGAAGGTGATGAAAACCGTGACAAACGGTGCGCAGACGGTATCTTTGAACTTTAAATATGAATATGTCGACCAAAAGAAGAGAACTTCGACGAGTGCCGATATTAAGCTTTCCGTACCGGTTTATCAGCCTGATAAATTTGAAATTTCGAATCCGGTTGTTCCGGATTACATAACCGAAGGTGACGAAATAAGCATTACCCTTAACTATGTCAATAAAAGCAAAACCGATATTGCGAATGTGGAAGCAAGTCTTGAAGGCGATGTTCAGTCAGCGAGTCCTTTGCAGACAGTCGGAAATCTTGAACCCGGCAAAAACGGAACCATCGCATTTGCGATAACCGCAGCGGCAGCCGGAGAAAGCTCGTTCGACATTAAAGTGAGCTACGAAGACGGAAACGGGGATTCCAAGGAAAGAATTTTCCCGGTTACGATGGATGTTCAGGCGATGCAGCCGAGCGACCCGGGTATGGACGATCCGGGAATGGAGGATCCGGATGCGGAAGAAGGCGGATTCAACTGGTGGATTGTCGCTGCAGTCGCAGTTGTGTTGGGAATCGTCACCAGCGTTATTTTGAAAAAGAGAAAAAAAGCAAAAGCTGCAAAGAAGGAACAGGAACTTTGGGACAGCTGGGATGACGAATTAAACGGAACCAATGATACAAACGATACGCTGACGGATGCAGGAAACAAAGGGGATAAATAATGAGATTTTCAGATATTTGGAATATGTGCGTCGAGAATCTGAAAAGACGAAAAGGACGTACGATTTTGACGGTTTTGGGCGTGTTTATCGGCTGCTGTTCGATTATTGTCATGGTATCCATCGGTATCGGAATGACCGAGTCTCAAAACCAAATGCTTGAAAATATGGGGGATTTAACCATTATTGAGGTGTCACAAGGGACCTCTCAGGACGGAAAAACGATGAAGCTCGACGATGATGCGATTAAAAGCTTTTCGCAGATTGAAGGCGTGCAGGCGATCCTTCCGAAATATGAAGCCTATGATTATACAGTTGGGGCATATGCAGGATCCAATCAGAGATATGCGGATACGGACTGGCTGCCACTCATAGGCGTGGATACGCAAGCACTCGAGTCCATGGGATATGAATTCGTCGAAGCCGAAACGGCGGGAAAAGGCAAGGACGAAGCGGTTGCCGGACAGTTTTTTGCCTATGCGTTCAAAGATACTCTTCTGCCGGACGGCCGCAACACGGTTGATTACTGGTCAGCAAAGTACGATGATCAGGGCAGGGAGATCAAAGATCCCGTTTATCCGGATCCGTATTTCAATCTGATGAACGCGCCAATAACGCTTAAATTTACGGATTCCAACCAAAACTCATACGAAAGAGAGATTCAAATAACCGGAAGAGTAAAAGAAGATTACGGAAAAGGATATGAAACTTCTCAGGGGCTGATGATCAGCATTGATACCTTAAAAGATATTATATCTAAAATTACAGGCCTTCCGCCGGGAAAGACGGAATACACAAGCATGAGTGTCAAGGCAACGGATATCAATACCGTTGGCGATGTGGAGTCTGAGATTAAGGCAATGGGATACAATACCTATTCCATGGCAAGCATGCGTGAGGAAATGCAGAAGAGTGCTCGCCAGATGCAGCTGATGCTCGGCGGATTGGGCGCGATTTCCCTCTTTGTAGCGGCAATCGGCATTACCAACACGATGATTATGTCTATTTCCGAGCGAACCAAGGAAATCGGAATTATGAAATCGCTCGGCTGTTATGTAAGAGATATACGTGCGCTTTTCCTGATGGAAGCCGGTACAATCGGACTTTTGGGCGGAATTGTCGGAAGTGTTTTCAGTTTCCTGATATCGTGGGGAATCAACATTGTCTCTATCGGCATGGGCTTTACGAAAGAAGCTCTGCTGCAGGCAATCTTTGGTGGCGAAGGTGTCAGCCGAATTTCGGTAATCCCGGTATGGCTGGTAGCGTTTGCAATCGTATTTTCAATTTTTATCGGCCTCGCTTCGGGTTATTATCCGGCAAATAAGGCGGTTAAAATTTCAGCACTGGAAGCGATTAAAAGTGAATAAGCATAGGGAGTGAATGCCATGAAAAAAATCACATTGCAAGAACTTTGGGAGGATTATCTTCCGTATATCGTTTCCTTTACTATGGATACAGACATAAGCAAAAATACTGATCAGGAAAGACCGCCGGAAGAATCCTGTCTAAAAGAAATTCTTTCAAACGATGTGGAAATACAGTATGCGATTATGTCGGAACTTGCGGAACAAGCCGCGGTGCATAGGCACGATCCGACGACTGTGTGCAGTTTTGCATCCAATATTTTTGCCGGCAGTCAAACGGATAAAGCGGATTACGAAAAGAAACTGAGAGGGATCTTTAAGGTCATTTCGCGTCTGTATGATGCTGCAAAAGACGAAATGGTCGGTTGGTGCGTTTTACACACAAATCCGCAAGCGGTTTCGCAGATGCTCGAGCTGCAAAGAGACGGGAAACTGGACTGGTCTGCCGTGCATTTTCTTCCGCCGGATGCTGAGCCTCTGCAATATACGGAATCGGCGGCATATATTGCCGAATATAAGGGGAAAACAGACGCCAACTTGCTTCGGCAGATGCAGGAGAGCGCGTTTTATCGCTCGATAAAAAAGGCGATTTCAAAGCAAAAGGCGGCGTTCTTTATGGTAAATGGCTTTTTTCCGGAGGAACTAGAGGATGATCCGTATATTCAGACCTTATTCGCACTTGGTCATAAAGTGTATATTCCGGTATATAAAGAGGACAACAACTTGATAGTTGTTGTCGCATAGGGGAAATATAATAAAG
>CABQMM010000090.1 GCA_902465215.1 uncultured Bacillota bacterium | reverse complement strand
ATCATGCTGTTTAAAATCGTCGATTTTCCAACCCCGGAAGGACCTGCAAGTGCCGCTTTCTTTCCGGAAATCATCTTTTCGAGTGTATCGATCCCCATTCCCGTCCTGCCGCTGAGCAGCAGAACCGGATAGACGCTCTCGTAGACCGCCCGGATTTTTTCAATTTCCTCATCATCTGCTAAATCGCATTTATTGATGCAGACAATCGCCTCGACGCCGTGCATCTCCGCCATAATCAGAAATTTATCGATTAAAGCGAAATTCGGTCGCGGCTTCGCCGGCGCAAACATGACTGCGAAAAGATCCACATTCGCAATCGGTGGTCGGATAAACTGGTTTTTTCTCGGCAGAATTCGGTCGATAACGCCTTTCTTTTCTTCTTCGTCGATCATCTGAATCTCGACCTCGTCACCGACCATCAATGTGATTCCGTCTTTTTTGAAAATGCCTCTGCCTTTGGCTTCAATCAAGTCCTGCTCGGTCTGCACATAATAGAATCCGCCGATTCCTTTCGTAATTAATCCTCTCATATATCTCGTTTTATCTTTTACTCTTCTTCGTCGCCCGAATCTTCAGAACCGCCGAAGTCCTCGCTGCCGCTGTCCGCAGGCTTTTCGCCCTTGCTTACTTTATAGCTTACCGCTGTTCCTTCTTCAAGCTCGGTTTCTTCCGGATACTGCTGCCAGAATACCAGATTCTGCGCGGTTGCGGTTGTCTCTTCATAGGTCGCGTCTCCAAGCTTCAGACCTGCCGCATCAATCAGTCCGTTTGCCTCATCCGGCGTCTTTCCGATTAAGTTCGGCATCTTAACCATTTCCTTGCCCTTGCCATCGCTGACGGTTACATCAATCTTCGTACCGTTTTCGGCAGTAGTTCCGGAAGCAACGGACTGCGTGATAATCACATTTTCAGGGAGCGTACTGGTTTCCATCTTTACAATTCCCAGTTCAAAACCGAAAGTCTTTAGATAATCGGCAGCTTCCTTATAGTCCTTGCCTTTAATATTCGGTACGACACCGTCTTTTTTACCTTTGCTGACATAAACGGTAATCAGCTTGCCTTCCGTAACCATGGAGCCTTCGGTCGGAATCTGCGAAGTGATTTTACCCTCTTCCTGATCCGGGCTGTAGACATCTTCGCCCTTTTCAATTTTCAGGCCAAGCGACTCAGCTTCTGTCTGTGCTTCTTCGAATGTTTTACCGACGAAAGACGGTACTTCGATTTCCTCGTTGTCTCCGCCGAACCAGCCCAGCATCGCGCCAAGACCGATAATTCCTGCTATTGCAAGCACTGCGACTGCGCCGATGATAAACGCAGTTGAAAGCTTCTTTGCTTTTTCGGCACTCTTATCCGTTTCTGTCTTTTCTGACCGTTTTTCCGTGGATCGGTGCGCGTGTTCTCTTTCCTGCGTCTGCACTGCGGCCGGCTCTTCAGCCGCTTCATAGCCGTCTGTCGGAATCGTGAACGCTTTGTTTCCCATAACCTTTGTAATAAACTCAATATTATCAAGGGCTTCTATCATTTCATCCGCGGTTCTGTATCGGTTCGTCTGATACTTGTCGGTCGCCTTCATAATAATCTTTTCAAGCTGTGGCGGAAGACCCGGAACCTCGTCCGTAACCGACGGCATTGGCTCGTTAATGTGCATCAATGCAATCGAAATCGGATTATCCCCGTCAAACGGAACTTTTCCGGTCAGCATTTCATACAAAACGATTCCTAGGGAATAAATGTCGGAACGCTCATCCACATAAGCGCCTCTCGCCTGTTCCGGTGAGAAATAATGAACAGAACCCATGACTTTGTTGTTTCCGCCTATGATGGTAGAAGCGCTTACCGCCTTCGCGATTCCGAAGTCCGCAAGCTTTGCGACGCCTGTATTGGTAATCAGAATGTTGTGCGGCTTGATGTCTCTATGTACAATCTGATTTTTATGTGCGAGGCTGAGTGCCGATGCAACCTGCCGCGTGATGCTGATTGCCTCTTTATAGTCGATCCGACCCTTTTCTTCAATCAACTCGCTGAGCGTTTTTCCCTCTACGAGTTCCATAACGATGAAGTGGATATTTCCCTCCTGTCCGACATCGTAAACACTTACAATATTCGGATGGGTAAGCCCTGCTGCCGCCTGAGACTCTCTTCTGAAATTTTCCACAAACTGCGCGTCCTTGGTAAATTCCGGGCGCAAAATTTTAATCGCAACATATCGGTTCAGCAGACGGCATTTTGCCTTATAAACGATAGCCATTCCGCCTTCTCCGATTTTTTCAATCAATTCATACCTTCCGGCTAACAATCTACTGCTCATGGACATCCTCCTCCGTAACCTTCAAACAAATCACCGTTATATTATCTCGTCCTCCATTTTTGTTCGCGCGGTTAATCAGTTCCGCGCAAACTTCGGACATCGACATTTCTTTTCTCAAAACCTCTATCATCTCTCCGTTTTCCACCTCGTCGTAAAGCCCGTCGGTGCAGATCACGAAAATATCATCTTCTTCAATTTCCACCTGGAAGAAATCCGGCTCTACAGTCGGTTCCGCGCCGAGCGCCTTTGTAATTACATTCTTGCGCTCATCGACTTCCGCCTGTTCTTTGGAAAGAATCCCCGCCTTAACCAGTGTATTCACATAGGTGTGGTCTTCCGTAAGCTGAAGCAGTCTTCCGCCGCGGTAAAGATACGCCCTGCTGTCGCCGATATTCGTTATGTATGCCTTATTATCAATCGCATAGACGATAACCGCAGTCGTCGCCATCCCGCTGTTTTCTTCATATGTATGCGAAAGCTGAAAAATTTTTCGGTTTGCCTCGTCAAGACAGTCCTGAAGGTAATTCACGATTGCGTATTTGTTTGTAGCCTCCGCAATCGGATGCGCGGTAATATAATTCGCGATTTCATTGACTGCCGTTCGGCTCGCAATTTCGCCCGCATTGCTTCCGCCTACGCCGTCTGCCACCACATAAACCTTATCCGGTAGCAGCACAAAGCAGGCATCTTCGTTGTTGCTTCGTCTGCGTCCCTTATCGGACTTAAATCCGACCTGCATAATGTCCTCCTTCCACGGATACGCCCCTTCCGAGTCCTATCCCCTTGTCATTTTACAAATAAAAAATCCGTCTGTCCCCTCTGTCGGCAAAAGTTGCAAAGCCTTCTCCGCCTTAAAGTCTTTATGATTCTCTAAAAATCTTTCGATTTGTCTTGCGTTTTCGTCTTGGTTGATTGTGCAAGTGCTGTATACAAGCGTCCCATCCGGCTTCACATAGGAAGCCGCCGTATCGAGGATTTTCGCCTGTCTCAGCGTTAATTCCTGCAGATCCAAATCTTCTTTATATTTGATTTCCGGCTTTCGGCCGATAACCCCAAGGCCCGAACACGGCACATCCGCCAGCACGCAGTCAGCAGTCTCTTGCAGTTCCTCTGCCGCCTCTGTGCTGTCGTGGCATTTGGTCTCAATAATGTTGATACCACAGCGCTGGGCCTGTTTTTCAATGAGCACAAGCTTATGCTCGTACACATCCATTGCGATGATTTTGCCGCGGTTTTCCATCATTTCCGCCGTTGCCAGCGTTTTTCCGCCCGGCGCCGCGCAGACATCAATAACCGTCTGCCCCGGCTTGGCATCTAAAATATCCGAAACCATAATGGAAGCAAGATCCTGCACGGAAAAAAGACCTTCTTTATATGCCCTGCTTTCTAAAAGCCGGCTGCCGCTGACGGTTAGTCCCCGCGGCGTTTTCTGCGAATCCTCGGCATCAAATCCCTCCTGCCTGAGCCTTTCTGCAAGCTCTGTCCGGCTTATCTTCATTTGATTGACGCGCACAGTCATCCTCGGCGTGCGATTTACAGCTGCTAAAATTTCTTCCGTCTGCTGCTCTCCGTATTCCGCAAGCCAAAGCTTCACAATCTGCGGCTGAATTGAGTAGGCAATGCTCAAATATTCCGTAAGCTGCGCCTTGCGGCTTGGAAGCTGAATCTCTTCCGATTTTTTGATATACCCGCGCAAAACCCCGTTTATGAAGCGATCTCTGCCTTTTGCCAAGCGTTTTGCCATGTTTACGGTCTCATTCACCGCCGCGTACTGCGGAACCGAATCCATGCTGCGAAGCTGATAAACGCCCATGCGCAGCAGCGTCAAATCCTGCTTTTTCAGCTTTTTCGTGCCGCTCGGAATCAAGGCATCCAGATAATAATCCAGCAGCATTTTCGTTTCCAAAACGCCGTAAACCAGTTCCCGCACGAAAGCTTCGTTTTCCGGATGATTCCGCCCGATAAAATGATTCAGTGCGAAATTGGAATACGCACCATTTTTTTCAATGTCCAGTAAAACATCATACGCAGTTTTTCTGTTTACATCCATCAGTCTCTTCTTCCTCTGAGCGCAAGCATCCGCAGAAGGTTTCCGATTGCCACCGCAAGCGCCGCCACATAGGTCAAAGCTGCCGCACGAAGCACCTTTTTCGCGCCTGCCTCTTCTTCATCATCGATAATCGCAAGCTCTTCCATCTGCGCAAGCGCCCGGCTGCTCGCATTGAATTCTACCGGGAGCGTGATTGTATGGAAGAAAATAACCGCAATCATCATGATAATTCCAATATTGAAAACCATATCGCCGATATAATTTCCCGCTCCGAGCAGGCCGATTCCGATTACCACAAGAATCCAGCTGAAATTGGAAGCGAAATTTGCCAGCGGTACAATGGAATTTCTAATTTTCAAAGGCGCATAGCCGTTTGCATGCTGGATTGCGTGACCCGCTTCGTGGCAGGCAACGCTTACCGCTGCAATCGAGTTTACATTGCCGACCGTTTCCGAAAGACGCAGCACTCTGCTTCTCGGGTCGTAATGGTCGGTGAGGCTTCCCCTCACGCTTTCGATTCGTACATTGTTCAGACCGTTTGCATCCAGAACCATTCTGGCAGCCTGTGCACCTGTAAGGTTTCTGTCATTTCTGACGCTCGAATATCTGCGAAATGCAGATTTGACTTTTGCCTGCGCATACAGCGTGAATAAAATTGCCGGAACAAGCAATATCCCCGTTGCGTAATATCCCATATAACTATCCCACATAATAAGATGTCCTCCTTGTTACTTTAAAACAATACCCTCTTTGATTCTATTTCCTTTCAGGTAGTCCGAAACCATTACCCTTTTTTTGCCCGGAACCTGAATTTCACTTACCAGCAAAGCACCGCTTCCGCACGCAATCTTAATACCGTCATTTGAAACGGAAAGAATCGTCCCTGCAGTCTCCGCCCTCTTTTCCTTCAAAGGCTCGGCTTTCCAGAGCTTCATTACAATATCCTCGTAATCGCAAAACGCACCCGGCCATGGGTCGAATCCCCGAATCAGTCGCTCAACTTCTTCCGGCTCCTTGCTGAAGTCAATCTTTCCGTCCTGCTTAAAAATCATTTTCGCATAAGTGGAAAGACTGTCATCCTGCGGCTCCGGCTGGATTTCCCCGTTTTCAATTCCTTTCAAAGCCTCGGCAATCAAGCGCGCTCCCATTTCCGCAAGTGCGTCGTGAAGCTGGCTGTAATTCATCCTGCCGATTTCCAGGCTGTCCTTCAGAAGCATATCGCCTGTGTCCAAACCTTCCGCCATCTGCATAATGGTAACGCCCGTCTCCTTATCGCCGTCGATAATCGCACGCTGTATCGGTGCCGCGCCGCGAAGATGCGGAAGCAAGGACGCATGCACATTCACGCATCCGTATTTCGGAAGCTCCAAAATTTCTTTCGGCAAAATCTGTCCGTACGCTACAACAACGATGATGTCAGGCTGATATTCTCTCAGTTTCGATAAAAACTCTTCGTTTCCCCTGACTTTCTCCGGCTGCAAAACAGGAATGCCGTGCGCAAGCGCCTTTT
>CABQMM010000089.1 GCA_902465215.1 uncultured Bacillota bacterium | reverse complement strand
TTTTTCATATCGATATTCTAAAGTTATTTTGAATAACTCAAAACTCACGCAAATATATATTGCAAAATGTGTGCCAATGGTTTATTATTGAAAATAGATAAAAAACGAACCGAATTATGTTCATCAAAAAAGGAGCAAACCTTAAATGACTACAACTTACGGCATGAAACGTGTACTAGAACCTCAGTATGTTTTACCTACTTCCGCATGGAAACTTGACAACGCCCGCGACATTTATCCGGATGAGATGAGAGTATCTATTAAAAGAATACACCTTGAGGGGACAAGCTTCAAGCAGATTTGCACGGAAACCAACAATAATGAAGAAAAAATCAGACAAAAAATCATAGATATTACGATTCGCAGAGGAAAACTTCACAATCCGGTAACGGACACAGGCGGACTTGTGTGCGGAACCATTGAAGAAATCGGGGCAGAATATGAAAATCCAAACGGGCTGAAGCCGGGAGCTACTGTGATTTGCAATGCTTCGCTGGCATCGCTTCCGATTTACATAGAGAACATAAAAGAAATTGATTATACTTTTAATCAGATAGAAGCGACAGGCTATGTAATTGCACATGACCACATTCAGGTTGTGCAGGTGGAGGAAAGCGTTCTGTCGGCACTCCTACTTTTTGCGCTGGATCAGTCGGGCACACTGCTCAGACTCAGCGACCTTGCTGAAGGAAAAAGCCGCTTTCTGATTGTTGGAAATAACATGATTACGAACCTTTTGTTCGGTTATGCGATTCGGCGCAAAATCGGCGAACGAGGGGAAATCGTCTGCCTGCTCGATAAAAAAACAGGGATTTCAATTTCGGGCGGCGGCATCGACAGCCTGCTCGCGAAAGTGTTTAATCAAATCCATTTTTTGGACATATTAAAACCCGTGGAAGCCTTGGAAAAACTGAATGCAGATGCTTTGTTCGATCTTTCGGTAAACTGCGCGGAAATCCCCGGGGCAGAGACGATAAATATTCTGGCGACAAAACCGAAGGGGACCGTGCTTTTTGCGAATTTGATCAACAATCTGAATATCGCGCTGTATATCACGGAATCCATTTCAAAAGATTTGGATGTAAGAAGCGCGGAGGGCTTTTTAACGGACTATGATAAATTTGATATGGAATTAGTGTCTGAGGTGGCGCCTTACTTTGAAAATTCAACCGTTGCAGCTTTAAAAGAAAAGGAAACGGATGAATGGGAAATGAGCCCGTATACGAAGTCACTTGTGGAAAAAAGTCTGACGGAGGATTTCATTTTTAAGTCAAGAGCGATGCAGATGATCATGGAGGAGATTATGAGAGTCTCTAAATATGATTGCAATGTCATTATTTTCGGGGCAACAGGTGTCGGCAAGGAAAAGGTAGCAAACCTGATTCAGAAAAGTAGTGACCGCAAGATGCAGCCGTTCGTGAAAATCAACTGCGGAGCGATTTCGCCAAACCTGATTGAGTCTGAGTTTTTTGGCTATGAGAAGGGAGCGTTCACCGGTGCAAATGCAACAGGGAAAAAAGGTTATTTTGAGACAGCGAACAACGGCGTTATGTTCCTTGACGAAATCGGAGAACTGCCGCTGGAAATGCAGGCGAAACTACTGCGCGTCATTCAGGACGGTGAATTTTACAGGGTTGGCGGAACGACACCGATTAAGACGAATGTCAGAATAATCTCTGCAACCAATCGCGACCTTGAGAAATTTGTGGAAGAAGGCCTTTTCAGGCGAGACCTTTATTACAGGCTGAATGTAGTGCCGATCCGCATCCCGGATCTTTCGGAAAGAACGGATGATATTCCGGCGCTTGTAAACCTGTTCTTGTCAAAATACGGGAAAAAATTCGGGACGACCCGAGGAATTACCGAAAGTGCAATGGACTACATGAAGCGCCAGCCGTGGCCGGGAAATGTTCGTGAGCTTGAAAATGCTGTGCAGAGGCTTATGATTTCAGCACAGGGCGAAGATATTACATTGATGGATGTTATGCGTGACAACCATGGAGAGCTTTTTGAAGGTGGAAATTTTGGAAGGGAAGAGCCGGATGGAGCGGAAAAGGAGACTGAGATTGATTTGCAGCATGCGGTTGAAGAATATGAAAAAGGCTTGATTAAGTACGCGTGCGAAAAGTACGGTTCGACGAGAAAGGCTGCAAAGGCGATCGGTATTAGCCAGACGCAGCTTGTCAGGAAGAAAAAGAAGTACGAAATTGAGTAAAAATAAGAGAAAAAGATGGCGAACCGAATTGTGTTCGCTATTTTTTGTTATGAAACTAAAACGGTTCGGATAGAGGGGCCTATATGAACTGAAAGGGAAAAAGATACGGGCTGAGGTCCGCATAAAAAGGGGACTTCGGAGCGTGAAAGGAAAGTGTCGAAAAAAGAGGGGCGTTGGCATAAATTTTGCTTTATTTAATATCGGGTGAGAAGGTAGCTTAATAGCGCGTGAGTAGAAACGCAGAGAAAATGTACAAGGAAAAAACATTTTTGCTATGGTAAATCTGACCTCGATGTTATATAATTAACATAGTAAGTTATGCCCCTGCGCCGCAGCCATACAGGTTAATCGCGAAACAGGCGCATAAAAATAAAATCTATATTTTTTCTAGGAGGAAAATAAAATGAAAAAAGGATGCCCTTATGGTACACACCGTGTAATCTCTCCGAAGGGAGTATTACCACAGCCAGCAGATGTTATTGATAACACAATGGAAATCTATGATAACGAAGTACTTATCGATGTTAAAACTTTAAATATCGACTCCGCTTCTTTCACAGAAATCGTTAGAAGAGTTTTAGACAAGAAGCCTGCAGAAGTTACAACTAAGGAAGAAATGGACAAGATCGGCGCTAAGATGATGGAAATGCTTCTTGGTACTGTTGAAGAAGTTGGCCCGAACTATGTTGGCGACTTAAAGGTTGGCGATAAGATTGCTACATTAGTATCCCTTTCCTTAACACCGTTAAGAATTGATGAAATTATCGAAATGAGACCTGCTATCGACCAGGTTGACATCAAGGGTAAGGCTATCTTATTCCAGTCCGGTATCTACGGAATCATTCCTGATGATATGCCAGAAAAGACTGCATTATCTGCATTAGACGTTGCTGGTGCTCCTGCTCAGACTGCTAAGTTAGTACAGTCCGGACAGAAAGTTCTTATCATCGGCGGTGGCGGAAAATCCGGTCTCCTTTGCTTACACGAAGCTAAGAAGAGAGCTGGCGTTACCGGCTTAGTAGTATGTGCTGCTGGTTCCCAGAAGTCCGAAGACAGAGCAAGAGCTCTTAACCTTGCTGATGAATACTTCCACATGGACGCTACAGATGCTGTTGGATTCTACAACAAGTCCATGGAATTAACAAACGGCGAATTATTCGACGTAGTTATCAACTGCGTATCCATTGAAAACACAGAAATGGCTTCCATCCTTTCCTGTAAGGACGACGGAGTTGTTTACTTCTTCTCAATGGCTACTTCCTTCACAAAGGCAGCTCTCGGTGCTGAAGGCGTTGGCAAAGACGTTACAATGATTATCGGTAACGGATACACTAAGGGTCACGCTGCAATCACTCTTCAGTGCTTAAGAGAAAACCCTGGTCTTAAAGCTTTATTCGAAGAAATGTACGCATAATTTTCGGAACATAAATAGCTGAAGATACTTATTAAAGGAATCTCGCAGGACTCCCTGCGGGATTCCATTCCAAATGCTTATTTGAATTATTAAAGGAGATTAAAAGATGGCTGTTAGAAATTGGAAAGACATTCCTCTTTTTAAGGATGTTACAGACGAACAGTGGAACGACTGGCATTGGCAGGTTGAACACAGACTTTCAACAGTAGAAGACATTGCACAGGTTGTTAACTTAACAGAACAGGAAAAGGCTGATATCGAAAAGGTTATGGGCGGATTCAGAGTAGGAATCACTCCTTACTATGCATCCCTTATGGATCCGGATGATCCTAGATGCCCGATCAGAATGCAGGCAGTTCCTACATTAGCAGAAATGCACAGATCCGAAGCAGACGACATGGACCCATTACACGAAGATGCTGACTCCCCGGCTCCTGGATTAACTCACAGATATCCGGACAGAGTTTTATTCTTAATCACTGACCAGTGCTCCATGTACTGCAGACACTGCACAAGAAGAAGACTCGCGGGCGAAACTGATGGTGCTAGATCAAGAGAAGACATCAACGCTTGCATCGAATACATCAGAAAAACTCCACAGGTTAGAGACGTACTTCTTTCCGGTGGTGACGCTCTCTGCGTTGAAGATGACACATTAGAATACATCATCAGCGAATTAAGAAAGATTCCTCATGTTGAAATCGTAAGATTAGGCTCCAGAACTCCGGTTGTAATGCCTATGAGAATCACTGACAACCTTGTTAACATGCTGAAGAAGTATCACCCAATCTGGTTAAACACTCACTTCAACCATCCAAAGGAAATGACTCCGACGGCTATGGAAGCTTTAAGAAAACTTGCTGACGCAGGTATTCCTCTTGGCAACCAGTCCGTATTACTTCGTGGCGTAAACGATTGTAAGCACATCATGAGAGACTTAGTTCACCAGTTAGTAAAGAACAGAGTAAGACCTTACTATATCTACATCTGCGACCTTTCAATGGGTATCGAACACTTCAGAACTCCGGTTTCCAAGGGTATCGAAATCATGGAAGGTTTAAGAGGACACACTTCCGGCTATGCAGTTCCTACATTTGTAGTTGACGCTCCTGGTGGTGGCGGTAAGACTCCTGTAATGCCTCAGTATGTAATTTCTCAGACTCCGCACAAGGTAATCCTGAGAAACTACGAAGGTATCATTACTACATACACAGAACCGAGCCTTCCGGATCTTCCTTGCACATGCGACTTCTGCACAGGCAAGAGAACTTACAAATATCAGGGTGTATCTGCACTCGGTGAAGGTCCTGAAATCAAGACTATCGAGCCTGCACACCTTGCAAGACACGAAAGAAACCAGCACTAATTCCAAACGCCGGAATTGTGCGGCTATAAAATTAAATGCATCCTATAGGGGACCGGTCTCGGGCCCCTATAGGTGTGATAAAGGATATTACTGAAAATGGGTATACTCTACGATTTATCAACGAAATACAAAACAATTTCCATTGTTGGAATGGCGAAAAATGCCGGAAAGACAACGGCGCTGAATTATTTAATTGAAGAAGCCATCGACGAAGGCGTTGTTTTGGGAATTACCTCGACAGGCAGAGACGGAGAAACGCAGGATCTTGTTACAGGAACAGAGAAACCAAGAGTCTACATGGAAGAAGGCATGATTGCCGCAGTACCGGCACTCTTGTACGAGCTTGCGGATGCAGGCCTTGAGGTAATACGAAAGACGAAATACTCCACTGCAATCGGTGAACTTCTTATTTGCAAAGTCAGAGAAGCCGGTTATGTTCAGATTGCAGGACCCGTTATAAATGCAGAGCAGAAACTCCTTTGCGAGGACATGCTGAACCTTGGCTGTCAGCTTATTATAATTGACGGCGCAATCGACAGAAAAACCATTGCATCACCGGATACATCGGATGCAATCATACTTTCAACAGGAGCGGTGCTTTCCAGAACGATGAGCAAAGTTGTGGAAGAAACCGCGCACATAGTAAACCTCTACAGGACACCGGAATTGGAAAACGGCACGGCGAGAGAGGCAATTGAAAACAATAACTTTGACGATAGGATTATGCTTGTTGATGAGGACGGAACGGTTACAAAGCTCGACCTTGTTACGGGTCTTGGAGCGGCGAAAGAAATCAACGGAGCCATCAACGAGGATACAAGATATATATACATACCGGGAGCATTCACCAATAGCGTAATTTCAGATATTAATTTAAAGAAACTCAAGCAGGTGCGTTTTGTTCTCAAAGATCCGACGAAGATTTTTGTGAATGCGATGGATTGGGGCATTTTCCGAAAGAAGGGATTCCGCCCATGCGTGCTTAAGAATATTGAAA
>CABQMM010000088.1 GCA_902465215.1 uncultured Bacillota bacterium | reverse complement strand
CCTTTCGAGCGGAGCAGGTCTTTCTTCCACTGGCGGGCATCTGCCGACATGTGAACGGTTACCTTAAAGCCGAGCTTGGCGCTGATGATGCCGATGGAAAGACCGAGGTTTCCGGTAGAGCCTACCGCTACCGAGTATTTCGCAAAGAGCTCTTTAAAGCGGTCTTCCAAAAGCATGCTGTAGTCATCCGTTTCCGTCAGCATGCCTGCTTCCATAGCAACCTTTTCTGCGAATTTCAAGACTTCGTAGATGCCGCCTCTGGCCTTGATGGAGCCGGAAACCGGCAGATGGCTGTCGCCCTTTAAGAATAATCTGCCGGGAATCGCCCCGGTCATGTGCACAAGCGCGGTTTTCATGCGAGCGATTTCCACCAAATCCGATTCGATGATGCCGCCGGATTTGGCGGTTTCCGGGAATGCCTTCGCCAGATAAGGTGCGAAGCGTGCCAGACGGGCTTCCGCATCGTCAATGTCTTTCATGCCGAAAGGAAGCTCGCTCTTTTTTCCGCTGCTTGGATTCAGCCAGAAGATTTCTTCATAATCTGCCATTTGAGAAACGACAGGGCAGTCTGTCATAAGCTTCTTAATATCCATAATATTTTCCTCCGATAATATGCTTTTTAAAAGCGGTCGCTGTAGTTTAAAAGATCACGAAGATGTCCACCCTTCACCTTAGGCTTTGAAGACTGCTGCGGACGCGGCGGTCGGGATGACTGAGAAATGACGCCGGAATGCGCGGGATGTGCGGCTTGTGCGTCTGCAGGAAGCATGAAATCCTCGTAAGAATAAATTTTGCCCCAGAGGCTGTCCTCGGAAGTCACAACCAGACCGAAGGTTCCGCCTGAGCCGTCGCGCGGCTTGGAAAGGCTGCCCGGATTCATCAGATAAACATCATCAAGCTGTACGAATGCGCTTCTGTGCGTATGACCGAAGAAAGCGCCCGCACAGCCGTTTTCCAGAACCTTATAATAAAGGTTCTGCATGCTGTAGCCGACATTTTCCATATGCCCATGTGTAATCAAAAAATTGCCGTATTCAGTCTCTAAAACGGAAAAGGCGTCAGCATCGAAACAGTCGTCGCAATTTCCCTTCACAGCTGCAACCGGAACGCCCAGACGAGCCCGGATTTCCTGCGCGTCACTGTAATAATCGCCGCAGTGAACGATAAAGTCAATTGGCGATTCGGACGCCAGTTTTCTGTATACATCTATGGCGCGTTCAATTTTTCCGTGTGTATCGCTGATTACTAAAATTCTCATTTTACAATTCCTCTATTTGTTGTATAATATAATAAGTATAACACAAAAAAAGAAAGATTTGTAGAATAAAAATTGCAAAATGCCGGGCGTAAGCAAAAGCGGGGTATGAAGAGATGAACGAGAAGAAGATTAAACTGAAAAATAAACATATTCAGCAGGCAGTGATGATGATTTTGGTGGGAGTCACATTAATATTAGCATATTATGTGGTAAATCATATGCCTGTAGTCAGAGCAGAACTGGCAAAACTAAATGATATTTTAATGCCGTTTTACATTGGAATTATCATGGCTTATCTGCTGTGTCCGATTTACAATGCTTCGGTAAGACTTGCGTACAGACTGAACAAGGGCCGTTTTCGGAAGCCTCGGAGGGATTTTCAGTTTGCCAGGTTTTTCGGCACGCTGATTGCATTGGCATTTTTAATTCTCGTTATTGCAGGGCTGCTCGTCCTGGTTATTCCGGACCTTTGGGACAGCATCATGGGGCTGGCGATGAGCGCACCTGAAATGGCGGCAAGGGCGCAGGAATGGCTTCAAGAGCATGTGGATGAAAACCCGGAAGTATCGATGATTCTACAAGGAAAACTTGCAAATATTTCCGATAATATTATTCTGTGGGCGCAGGATAAGGTTCTGCCGGGCGCAGAGGCAATTTTGACGGGCGTAATGGGAACGCTGGGAACGATGGTGGATATCTTCGTCGCGCTGGTTATCTGCGTCTATATTTTAAACAGCAAAGAAATTTTCGTCGCACAAAGCCGCAAACTCATTTTGGCGGTATTTAAAAAGGAACGCGCTGAGAAAATTTTTGAACTCGGAAGAATCAGTAACCAGACCTTCGGTGGTTTTATCAACGGGAAGATTATCGATTCGGCTATCATAGGAGTTCTTTGCTTCATCGCAATGACGATGCTGAAAATTCCGATGACGATGCTCATCAGCGTGGTGATTGGAGTGACGAATATTATACCGTTTTTCGGGCCGTTTATCGGGGCAATTCCGTCGATTATCATTTTGCTCATTGTAGAGCCGATTGCGGCGATTAAATTCGGCATCATGGTTTTAATCCTGCAGCAGTTGGACGGCAATATCATCGGGCCGAAAATTCTCGGAAAGACCACGAAGCTGGCAAGCTTTTGGGTTATGTTCGCCATCATTGTGGGCGGCGGACTGTTCGGCTTCCCGGGTATGATACTGGGAGTTCCGGTATTCGCAATTTTATATACATATATAAGCAGGGGCGTAAACAATCGCCTGAAGGAAAAACAGATGGTTACAAGTACGCTTATGTATGAGGATTTCAGCAAATATAATGTCAATAAGGAGGATGTTTTCGGTGAAAACAGAGTTAATGAAAACGGAGATAGCCGGCGCGGCGAAGCGCTTCGCAAGCAGTACGAGCCAATGCGGGACAACTCCGATGCAAATAGAGATTGAGGAAAATGCGGACATGGCGCAGCACACTTCATTTAAAGCAGGCGGACGTGCGGCGGCGTTGGTGACGGTAAGGTCTGTTGTAGCCTTGAAAGCGGTGCTGCAGATTATGGCAAAGCTTGAAGTTCCGCATATCTTCTTAGGAAACGGCTCAAACATGCTTTTCCGTGACGAAGGATATGACGGCGCAGTTATCAAAATGGCGGACTTCGGAAAGCTGTACCTGCAGCCGGAAGAGTCTTTTACCGGGGAAATCTTCCCGGGACTGAGCGCAGAGGAGAGCAGGGCGGAAGACACGGTGATGTGCGAGGCAGGAATTTACATGTCAACTTTAGCAAAACAGCTCATGAATGCGGGCCTTTCAGGCTTCGAATTCGCAAGCGGAATCCCCGGCAGCCTCGGCGGCGGACTGTTTATGAATGCTGGTGCTTACGGCGGTGAGCTGAAGGATATCGTGAAAGGTGTGCTGGCGGTATCGCCGGACGGAAGCTGCACGCGTGTCTTTACGAATGAGGAAATGCAGTTTGCTTATCGGCACAGTATTTTGCAGGAAAACGGCTATATTGCAGTGGCGGCAAGCCTGAAGCTTGCGAAGGATGAACCGGCGAAAATCGCAGAAAGAATGCGTGAGCTGGCACAAAAGCGAAATTCCAAGCAGCCGGTGCAGTATCCGTCTGCGGGCAGCACTTTCAAACGCCCGGAAGGCTATTTCGCAGGAAAACTGATTGAAGATGCAGGACTGAAAGGCGTCAGTGTCGGCGGCGCGCAGGTTTCGACGCTTCACAGCGGGTTTGTCATCAACCGCGGTGGTGCGACGGCCACGGATATTTTGCAGCTTATGGCTTTGATTCAGAATACGGTATACGATAAGTTTGGCGTGAAGCTTGAGCCGGAGGTTCGGATTATCGGCTCGCAGGCATAGGGTATAATCAAGCATAAGCGGCTGGTATAAGCGGCTCGAAAGAAATCGGAGGAGAATGGAACAGGATAGATAGGATAGATATATGGGAAAATTTGACGATATTATAAAACAGTACAGAATGGTCTACGACCATCATACGCACACGACTTATTCGCACGGCAAAGGCAGCATTGAGGACAATGTGAAGGCTGCTGTTTCTAAAGGTCTTCGCTCAATTGCGATTACCGACCAATATCCGCAGATTGAGATTTTGCTGGGAGTGGAAGCGAATACTTTGCGAATAGAGCCTTACTTAGATGTTGCAGCGGAGGAACGCCCGGACTATGATATTTTGCTGGCGGGCTATCACTACGGAATCCGTCACGCGGGAATGATTCCAAACTATGTATACAAGCATACAGGACTGTTTCATGGAGAAAGTTCGTCGCTGCTGGTGAAAAACACGGCGATGATTCTGGACAGTCTTTACTATAACGAGGAGCACGGCAATCACATTGACATCCTCACACATCCCGGTGACAAGGGACCGTTTGACATCGAAGACATTGTCAAAGCCTGCGCGGACACGGGAACGCTCGTGGAAATCAATGATAAACATGCGCATTTGACGGCATCGGAAATCAAACTTGCTGCCGGATACGATGTAAAATTTGTAATCGGAAGCGATGCGCATGTGCCGGAAAGGGTCGGCTCGTTCGAGGGACCGCTGGAAAGGGCACTGGAAGCGGGGCTTGACCCTGCGCGAATTGTCAATATTGAGAAAATCGGCTGAAATAGAAATCGCCGGAATTGAAAAATTTGCTGGAAACAGATGCGTATTTTGCTTGCAAAAAGTGGGCAAAAAGCGATATAATAAACTGTTAAGGAAATGAAAAAGAAAGGAGCAAAGATATGGATAGTGTCCCCGATGGGAAAAACAAAATTTTAAAACGAAATAGCCATATTGCTGCTCTTTTTGCTTGGACAGAAAGGCGGGCGCGCTGATGCAGACTGCCTGAACAGACAGCGGCAGAAGCTTTGGACGCGGACTTTGAAAGGGAACTCTCTCTCCCGAGGAAACAATGCAGCGGTATGGCATACAGATGAGAGAGGAGATGATTCCAATGGATCAGAACATTTTGAGAGATCCGGATGACGCAATGAAGGAATCTTTGGAGCGGATTTACCAGCTCCTGGAAGAAAAGAAGTACTTCATGGTCAAAGATGAACTTTTGAAGTTCAACGACGCAGACATCGCGGAAATGTTCGAGGAACTTTTGGAAGACCCCGACGACATTGAAAGGGTTGTCGTGGTTTACCGCCTGCTTCCGAAGGATGTTTCGGTTGAGGTCTTTTCCTATCTGCCGTCCGACGACCAGCTGAAAATTGTTGACGGCATTACCGATAAGGAACTTAGCTATATCGTTGATGAACTCGACTTCGACGATAAAATCGATATTTTGGAAGAGCTGCCGGCGAATCTGGTAGACAAAATTCTGGAAAAAACGCCGAAAAATGAAAGACAGCTCATCAACAACTTTTTGAACTATCCGGACACCTGTGCCGGAAGTCTGATGACGCCGGAGTACATCAGCCTCCAAAAAGACATGACGGTTGGCGAAGCTTTGGCGCATATTAAAAAAGAGGGCATGGATGCCGAGACCATTTATACCTGCTATGTAAAAGATGCGGGAAGAAAGCTGATTGGCATCGTCTCGCTGAGCACGTTGGTAATTACCGATGACAGCGTGAAAATCAAAGATATCATGCATACCGATTATGTGTGGCTGAATGTTTACGATGACCAGGAAGAGGTTGCCGAAGAGTTTAAAAAGTATGGCTTCCTCGCGATGCCTGTCGTAGACAAGGAGCACCGTCTGGTCGGCATCATCACATTCGACGATATTCTGGATGTCATGGAAGAAGAGGCAACGGAAGACATCGAGAGAATGAACGGTGTCATCAGTTTCGATGCGCCGGACAAAGACTATCTGGACATTTCCGTCTGGAAGCATGCGCTCAGCAGGCTTCCATGGCTGCTGATTCTGATGGTGGCATATATCTTCACAGGTATGATTATTACGAATTTTGAAAACAGGCTTTCAGAGATTATCTGTTTGGTTGCCTACATGCCGATGCTGATGGGAACCGGCGGAAACACCGGCTCGCAGGCGGCGACGCTGATTATCCGCGGTCTTGCAACCGGTGAGGTCGATACTTCGGATACTTTGCGGATTCTGTGGAAAGAGGTCAGAATCGGTGTGGTAATCGGCGCAATTCTGAGCGCTTTCAACCTTGTGCGCATCTGCTTTTTAGATGGCTACTCGCTGCCGATTGCTCTTACCGTATGCAGTGCGATGCTTTTGATTGTAATCTTCGCAAAGATCCTCGGAAGCATGGTACCGCTTATCGTTAAGAAG
>CABQMM010000087.1 GCA_902465215.1 uncultured Bacillota bacterium | reverse complement strand
GTTTTGCGAGCATTTCAGCGTGCGCTATGCTGCCTGTGATGTCCTCGCGCCACATCCGTCTATCGAACGGAAGGGAAGCGTTGAACTCGTTCGCAAGCTCGTTTTCTTCTTTTGCAAATCTTCCTTTCCAAAGCTTCATTGGATAAAGTCTCCTCCTTTAAGCACCTTCTTCTCCAGCTTATCGCTGTATTTGGAGCCGCCCTCGAGCTGTTCCTTCTGGATGGCTCTGATTTTAAGCGGCAGGGAGAAGAGGTTGATGAATCCTTCTGCGTCGTGCTGGTTGTAAACTTCGTCTGCGCTGAAGGTCGCGAATTCTTCGCTGTATAACGAATAGTCGGATTTGCTTGCAACCGGCAAAGCATTTCCTTTGTACAATTTCATCTTTACGGTTCCCGTCACATTTTCCTGCGTTACATCGACGAAAGCTGAGATTGCGTTTCTGAGCGGAGTGAACCAGAGTCCGTCGTAAATCATCTGCGAGAATTTCTGCGCTACGATATTCTTATACTGCATGGTGTCTCTGTCGAGAATCAGGCGTTCCAGGTCGGTGTGAGCCGCATATAAAATCGTTCCGCCCGGAGTTTCGTAAACGCCTCTGGACTTCATGCCTACGAGACGGTTTTCGATGATGTCGATGGTTCCGATACCATTCTTGCTGCCGAGCTCATTCAGCTTTTCGAGCAAAGCAACCGCGTCCATCTTTTCGCCGTTAAGACCTACCGGAATGCCTTTTTCAAAATCGATGTCCACATAAGTGATTTCATCCGGTGCATCCTCCGGCTCGCAGCTCAGAACATGAATGTCTTTTAAATGCTCATTCCACGGATTTTCAAGGTTGCCGCCTTCGTGGCTGATGTGCCAGATATTTTCGTCTCTGGAGTAAATTTTTTCAACCGTCTGGTGAATCGGAATCCCGTGCGCTTTCGCATATTCAATCAAATCTTCTCTGGAGTGGAAGTCCCAGCTTCTCCACGGTGCGATAATCTTAATTGCGGGGTTGAGTGCCTTGATTGTCGTCTCGAAACGAACCTGGTCGTTGCCTTTGCCCGTGCAGCCGTGGCAGATGTAGAACGCGTCTTCTTTTTCCGCGATTTCTACGAGCTTCTTTGCCATCAAAGGTCTTGCCATGGATGTTCCCAAAAGGTAAGCGCCTTCGTATACAGCACCTGCCTTCATAACCGGCCAGATGTAATCCTCCACGAATTCCTTCTTTATATCTAATATGTAGGCTTTCGATGCGCCTGTCTTGTATGCCTTTTCTTCGATTTCCTTGAAATCTTCTTTTTGTCCGGCGTCGCAGCAGACCGCGATGACTTCACAGTCGTACTGTTCTTTCAGCCAAGTCAGAATAATAGATGTGTCCAGTCCTCCGGAATAAGCGAGGACAATTTTTTTCTTTGCCATAGTGTTTTCCTCCGTGTATCTTATCTTTTTTTACTCGGTTTTTATGTGCTGCATGTTATGCATAATTATTAATAGTAATGAATAATAACTTAAAAACAAAATGTATTATACTCGGGTCAAAACAAAAAAGCAAGTGGTTTGTATAAATATGCGGAAAAAACCGCCGGCTGAGATACCGACGGCTTTGCGTATTGAGATTAATATCAATCATTTAAAACATGGCTGTTTTGTTTACTTTATTTTTAGTTGCTGCAAAGTCTTGCGTTATGCAGTTTCTTTCCTGCCTGACCGATACGCTCCATCAAAACACGGTCGATGAGCATACGCACATCTTTATCCTCCGGTTTTGAAAGGTCAATGCCTGCTTCAAAATCCTTTTTAATCAGATTCAGACCCGCAACGATGAGCTCGCAGTCTCTCGGCGTAATCGCGCCCTGTTCCTTCAAAGCCTGTGCCTGAGCCTGACCGCCTGCAATATCCTCAGACCATAAATTCTGATCGAAAACTGTGTTTTTTGTTTCGTTATTTTTCGTCTCATTCCAAGTATTCATTTTAAGTCCTCCCTTTACGATTTATGTATAAATATTAAATCGAATGTATAAAAATCAATTTGTAGTCTTATTATAGTACCTTGCCTCAGAAAAATCAAGAGGTTTTTGTGAAAAAATATAAACTTTTTTGCATGAAAATTCAAGAAATTGTTTCCGCAACCACAGGTTGCGAAATTTCCAAGCAGACTTTCTTGCCTGCAACCGCACAGCGTGGTATATTTTTAGTACAAAAGGGATATGGACCATATACATTTGAAATTTTGCGAAGTTTTATGATACGAAAAGAAATACAAAATGATCTTAGCAGATAAAATTATGGAGCTGCGGAAAAAAGCGGGCTGGTCACAGGAAGAACTCGCGGCGCAGCTTGGGGACAGCCGCCAGTCGGTGTCCAAGTGGGAAGGAGCGCAGTCTGTCTGCTCCTGTTTCTGGTGGCGTGCGGCTGCTTCACCTTCGTCAGCGGCGGTACTTATCACGGTGCCTTGATGAAGCTGCTGGAAGAGGGCGACTACACCCGCGAAAACAAGCGTAAATCCAAGCTTCTCGGCAAAATCAGCGCAATCTACTGGCTCACCGTAACCGCCATTTTCCTGTTCTACACCTTCGGCCCTTACGGCAACGGTCAGCCGCAGTACAGCTGGTTCATCTGGGCCGTTGCCGGCGTCCTGTACGGTGCAGTCGTGGCCGCAGTGAAGCTGGTGCGGAAGTAATAGCGCGCAAAGTTATATATGTAAAAATGATTGGCAGTGCGCAAAGTACGAGCCTATCGACAATTTGCGGCATTCGTGTTAAAATATAAACAAAAGGGAAGGAGGCGTAAAGCGAAATGAATTCTGCAGAGCGCAAGAAGGAAATAATTGTTTTCTTTGAAATATTGAAAAGAATTTTGCTGGTAGCAATTGCGCTTTCCGTGATGGCCACAGCGTTCGGATGGATCGATTTGCCGCTGGCAAGACGCCAACTGATGAATAGCGAGCAGGCCCGTCAGCTGCTTGTAAAAGCAACCGGCGTTGATGACATTGAAATTAAACGAGTGAAATTCGTACGCTATAAGGATTCTGCCAACAAGTTCTACCTGACCTATATTACTCCGGCCAGCAAGTCCATGGCAGTTTACGCGAACGCAGAGGAAGGTAGCACCGAGGCAAGGGAGCTTCTTAGAATTATGCGAAAAGTCTGCGTTGCTGTGAACAGAGAAGACAGAATCTTTGATACGATTGAGCCAAGGCACCACATTATACTTTCGCCGCCATATGAGTCTCATGCTGAACTCATTGCCGGAAGCCGTAAGGTTTATTATAAAAAAGGCACCTCGTATGCGTCTAGGCCGGAGGATAGACTGGAATACCTCAAAATCGGTGATAAAATCGTTTATTCAAGAGAATTAAAAGAGTAAATTGCGAAAGGAAGTGTGAAGATGGAATTTTGGGAAGGAATTTTAGTGTTAATTGTGATTATTTCTCTGCCAAAGCTTATCCCGTATCTCATGAGCCCGCTCGACCCCGACGAGCGCAAAGCGCAAAAAAAGGCGAAAGAAGAACGCCGCAGGCAGACGGAAACGGGAAACCAAGCGAATATTCCGAAATCCGGAAGCAAAGACTCCCTGTCTGACCTCAACCAATCTTGGGAAATGCACACAAGCAGCAAAATTTTCGGAACGGATGATCACAGTGGGTTTGGAGGATTTGGCGGTTTCGGAGGATTTGGCGATGATTAAATCGCTGTTTAAAAATTAGCGGCATCCTAGCCGCTTTTTTGTCGAAAAATGTCAGAATTTGGCGAGATGAGGCGTGTTATATAAGGGAGCGGAGAAAAATGGTAATTTTCGTCCCTTTTGCTCGACGAAACTCGAAAACTGTGATAAAATTTAATTGAAAAATGCAAACGGTAATTTGTCGAGCTGAAAATGATTGAGAGTGTGTCTGAATGAACAAAATCAAAAGACAAAACCCAAACAGAAAACGGACGCAAGTCCCATACGGAAAATTCAAAACCAGAGCCGATAGACTGCACGGTGGTACAGGGGAGTGAGGGCTCTGGTTTTTGTGCAATGAGATAGAAACTGAATCATAATACATCACAAGGAGGACAATTCATGGCAGTAAAAAGCAATGCTAATCTTGGATTCGAAGAACAAATATGGAAGGCCGCGTGTGTTTTGTGGGGGCATATTCCTGCCACAGAATACAGGAAGGTAATTATAGGCCTTATTTTCCTGCGCTATATTTCGAGCGCTTTTGAAAAGCGTTATCAAGAATTGGTTGCAGAAGGCGATGGATTTGAAGATGATAATGACGCATACGCTATGGAAAACATTTTCTTCGTGCCTGAAGAGGCTCGATGGAAAACAATTGCATCAGCAGCACATACCCCTGAAATTGGGACAACTATCGACAATGCGATGCGCGCAATCGAAAAAGAAAACCCTGCTCTGAAGAATGTACTTCCAAAGAACTATGCAAGCCCCGATTTGGACAAGCGTGTTTTGGGTGATGTCGTTGACCTGTTCACTAATATGGATATGGGCGACACCGAAGAAAGCAAAGACGTGCTTGGCAGAACTTATGAGTATTGTATTCAGCAGTTTGCCGCATACGAAGGTGTTAAGGGCGGTGAGTTCTACACACCTGCAAGCATTGTTAAAACCATTGTTGCTATCTTAAAGCCGTTCAAGAACTGCCGTGTATATGACCCTTGCTGCGGTTCGGGAGGTATGTTCGTACAGAGTGCAAAGTTCATTCAGGCACACAGCGGCAAGCGTGGCGAAATCGCCGTTTACGGTCAGGAGTCCAATGCCGACACTTGGAAAATGGCAAAAATGAATATGGCTATTCGTGGTATCGACGCCGATTTCGGACCGTATCAGGCAGATACATTTTTCAATGATTTGCACAAGACCTTAAAAGCCGATTTCATTATGGCAAATCCGCCTTTCAATCTCTCTAACTGGGGACAGGAAAAGCTCAAAGACGATGTGCGTTGGAAATATGGCACACCGCCTGCCGGCAATGCCAACTATGCGTGGATTCAGCATATGATACATCACCTCGCCCCTAATGGAAAAATCGGTCTTGTGCTTGCAAATGGTGCTTTGTCCTCTCAGTCAAGCGGCGAGGGCGACATCAGAAAGAATATCATTCAAGCCGACCTTGTAGAAGGTATTGTTGCTCTGCCTACGCAGCTATTTTACAGCGTTACTATCCCCGTTACCCTTTGGTTCATCACAAAGAACAAGAAGCAAAAAGGCAAGACTTTGTTTATCGATGCCCGCAAAATGGGCTATATGGTTGACCGTAAGCACAGAGATTTTACCGATGAGGATATCCAGAAGTTGGCAGACACATTTACTGCTTTTCAAGACGAAACACTTGAAAACGTAAAAGGCTTCTGTGCAGTTGCTGACTTGCAGGAAATCGAAAAGCAAGACTTTATCCTTACTCCGGGCAGATATGTAGGTATTGAAGAAGTCGAGGACGATGGCGAACCCTTTGAAGAAAAAATGACGCGCCTGACATCCGAGCTTTCCGATATGTTCGCAAAGTCTCACGAGTTGGAGGACGAAATACGCAAGAAACTGGTGGCGATTGGGTATGAAGTGTAAAGATGAAATATTTTATTTGAAAAGTAGAAAAAATGATTATTGTGCAATGCTTAAATTGGAAAATGGTAAATTTGTTCTAAAAAAAAGCTCTACTATTGCTTCAAGAGTTTCAGAAAAATTTAAGAGCTTTAGGATGGTAATAAAGAGAAGAGAAAATGCAGGAATTAACAATCAAAACCTTGAACTGACGTCTGACTTGGTTTTCAATAGTGCGTCTGTTGCAGGAAGTAGTTGTAACGGCCCATCATCTTGGAAAAATGATAAAGGCGTTACTCTGAAAGAATGGATGGTGAAACAAAATGATTGTTCAAATCCGTGATATATGTTCAGCAGTATATAGTGGAGGAACACCAAACAGAAAGCACCTCGAATATTACGAAGGTGGAGATATACCTTGGCTCAATACATCAGAAGTCGTTTTTAATAGGATTTACAAAACTGAAAAACATATTACACAATCAGGACTTAAGAATTCGTCAGCAAAATGGATTCCTGAGAATAGTGTTATTGTGGCAATGTATGGAGCAACTGCGGGAAGA
>CABQMM010000086.1 GCA_902465215.1 uncultured Bacillota bacterium | reverse complement strand
AAGCGGTTGGATACATGAAAGACGCAATCAAGAAGACATACGGCAGAAAGGGTCAGAACATCGTAGATATGAACTGTGCTGCAGTTGATGCAGGCATTACTCATATTCATAAGGTTGAAGTTCCTGAAAGCTGGAAGACAGTTGAAGACGACGCACCGGCTCCTGCACTTATCGGCCGCGATCAGCTCCACACTGAATTCCTTAACGACATCCTCGTTCCGACAGGAAACCTCACAGCAGACAACGTTCCTGTATCCAAGTTCTTATCCACAGCAAACGGCATGATGCCTGCAGGTACTGCTGCTTACGAAAAGCGTGGTATCGCTGCAGATCTTCCGCATTGGAACATGAAGAACTGTATGCAGTGTAACTGGTGTTCTTATGTATGTCCGCACGGCGTTGTAAGACCGTTCGTACTTACAGATGCAGAAGCAGAAGGCGTTGCAGATACAACTACAATGAAGGGCGCTAAAGAATACAAGTTCACGCTTGGATTCTCCCTCATGGATTGTACCGGATGCGGCTCCTGTGCAGAAGTTTGTCCTGCAAGAAACAAAGCGATCTCTATGGCTCCTGCAGAAGACGAATTTATGCATGCACAGCAGGCTAAATTCGATCACTTATACAAAGACATCGATGAAAAAGAAGTTCCGTTCAAGGATAACACAGTTAAGGGTTCCCAGTTCAAGACTCCTCTTATGGAATTCTCAGGCGCTTGCCCGGGATGCGGCGAATCTCCTTACGCTAAGTTAATCACTCAGTTGTTCGGTGACAGAATGTTCATCGCAAACGCAACAGGCTGTTCCTCCATTTGGGGTGCATCAGCTCCTTCCACTCCTTACACAGTAAATAAGGAAGGTAAAGGACCTGCTTGGGCTAACTCCTTATTCGAAGACAATGCTGAATTCGGTTTCGGTATGGCAACATCCATGAACGCAAGAAGAAACGAACTGAAGTCCGCAGCAGAAAGACTTTATGACGTAATCGGCGTTCCTGCAAAAGCATGGGTTGCTTCCATGAGCGATGCAAAACAGGCAGAAGTAACAGGAAACATCCTCCTTGCAGAAGCAGAAAAGATTGCAGACAAGAATGCAGACGCTAAATATGTAGTTGACAATAAAGACATGCTGATTAAGCCATCCATGTGGATCTTCGGCGGTGACGGCTGGGCATACGATATCGGTTACGGCGGCGTTGACCACGTACTGGCATCCGGCGAAAACGTAAACATCATTGTATTCGATACGGAAGTTTACTCCAACACAGGCGGACAGTCCTCCAAGTCAACTCCTATCGGTGCTGTTGCGAAATTCGCAGCTTCCGGTAAATCCGTAAAGAAGAAAGATCTTGCTCAGATCGCTATGGCTTACGGTTATGTATATGTAGCTCAGATTGCTATGGGTGCAAATCCGGAACAGACTCTGAAAGCATTACGCGAAGCAGAAAGCTATGACGGACCTTCCCTCATCATTGCATACGCTCCATGTATCAACCACGGTATCAAAGCCGGCATGAACAAGTCAATGCTCGAAATGAAGAAGGCAGTACGCTCCGGTTACTGGGATCTGTTAAGATACAATCCTGCGCTTGCAGCAGAAGGCAAGAATCCGCTTTCCATCGACAGTGCAGCTCCAACCGAAAGCTACAAAGACTTCATCATGGGCGAAGTTCGTTACAACTCACTTGAGCTTAAATTCCCTGAAAGAGCTGAAGAACTCTTCGAAAAGGGTGAAGAAATAGCTCTTGACAGATACAAGACACTCAAGCACCGTCAGGACAGCTTTGAGAAATAGAAAGGAGGATGATTTACATGAAAAGGTTTGAAGTAACTTACAAAAGAAGACTGAATGACAACATGGTATGGCTTAAGATTTATGCTCCGCTTGTTGCTCGTAAAGCAAGACCTGGTCAGTTCATCATTCTTCGTACTGATGAATTTGGTGAAAGAATTCCTCTCACCATGGCAGGACACAATGAAAAAGACGGAACTATCGATTTAATCTACGCTGCAGTAGGCAGAACAACCATGCTTATGGACCAGCTCGAAGTGGGCGACTGCTTCGCTGACATCGTTGGCCCTCTCGGCAAGCCGACCCACATGGACGGACTGAAGAGCGTATGCGTTGTAGGCGGCGGTACCGGTAACGCACTTGCTTATCCTCTCGCTTCCGGCATGCATGACCATGGCGTAAGAACAACAATGATCGAAGGTTTCAAGAATAAAGACTTAGTTATTCTGGAAGACGAATTCAGAGAAAATGTTGATGAACTTTACGTTGTAACCGACGACGGTTCCTACGGCGAAAAAGCTTTCACGACACAGAAGCTCGAAGAGCTCATCCAGAAGGGCGAAAAATTCGACGAAATCGTTGCGGTTGGACCTCCAATCATGATGAAACTCGTTTGTGAAATCGCTGCGAAGTACAACATCCCTTCCGTTGCTTCCCTTACTGCTTACATGATCGACGGTACAGGAATGTGCGGCGGCTGCAGATGCATGATCGGCGGCGAAGACAAATTCGTATGCGTAGACGGACCTGAATTCGACGGTTCTTTAGTAGACTGGGATGACCTCCTCAAGAGATCAAACTACTACAAAGATCAGGAAGCAGAAGACAGAGCTCACGTTTGCAGATTAACAGGAGGTGTTCGTTACCATGATTAATTTAGTAAACAAGCAGAATGCTATGCCTGAACAGGCTCCTGACGTAAGAAACAAAAACTTCTTGGAAGTATGTACAGGTTATACAGAAGATATGGCTATCAGAGAAGCAATGCGCTGCCTCAGATGCCGCAAAAAACCTTGTGTTTCCGGATGTCCGGTAAACATCAAGATTCCTGATTTCATTGCAAAGGTTGCTGAAGGCGACTTTGAAGCGGCTTATGAAATCATTTCCCAGGACAGCTCCCTTCCTGCAATCTGCGGTCGTGTATGTCCTCAGGAAAACCAGTGCCAGGGTCAGTGCGTACAGTGCGGCAAAGGCGAATCCGTTGCAATCGGTCGTCTTGAAAGATTCGTAGCAGACTGGCACGCAGCAAACTTCGGCGACGAAGAAATCGCTCCTGTAGAAGGAAACGGTCACAAAGTAGCTATCATCGGTGCAGGCCCTGCAGGTCTTGCATGCGCGGGCGACTTAATCAACAAGGGTTATGAAGTAACGGTTTACGAAGCTCTGCATAAGACAGGCGGCGTACTCGTTTACGGTATCCCGCAGTTCCGTCTTCCGAAGGAAATCGTAGCTGCTGAAGTGGCTAAGCTCGAAGCAAAGGGCGTTAAGTTCGTTACAGACGCAGTTGTAGGACGCGCAATCACAGTTGACGAACTTATGAAAGAAGAAGGCTATGAATCCGTATTCATCGGAACAGGCGCAGGTCTTCCTTCCTTCATGCATATTCCGGGCGAAAACCTCATCGGTGTTTGCTCCGCAAACGAATACTTAACTCGTATCAACCTCATGAAGGCTTACCTTCCTGAATATGATACTCCAATCATGCACGCAGACAAGATTGCTATCGTAGGCGGCGGTAACGTAGCTATGGACGCTGCTCGCTGTGCAAAGAGAATGGGCGCAAGCGAAGTATATATCATCTATCGTCGTAGTATGAATGAACTTCCTGCAAGAGCAGAAGAAGTACACCATGCTATGGAAGAAGGTATCATCTTCAAGCTTCTGAACAACCCGGTTCAGATTCTCGGCGACGAAAACGGCAATGTAAGAGCCATCGAATGTGTTGAAATGGAACTCGGCGAACCGGATGCTTCCGGAAGAAGGAAACCTATCGCAAAAGAAGGTTCCAACTTCGAAATTCCTGTAGATATGGTTATCATCTCCATCGGAACGAAGCTCAACACTCTGATTCTTGACACTACCGAAAAACTCGAAGCAAACCAGAAAGGCGGAATCGGAACGGATGCTGCAGCTGCAACAAACCGTGAAGGTATCTTCGCAGGCGGCGACGCTGTAACAGGCGCTGCAACCGTAATCAAGGCTATGGGCGCAGGCAAAACTGCTGCTGCAAGCATTGATGAATACCTTTCAAAGAAATAAAAGCACCTTGCTCTATGAGCAGGCGCAAGTCTGAAAACTAAAAAATTTTCAAGTTTACTTTAAAAGCCCGTGGAAAGCTTATATGCTTCCCCGGGCTTTTATAACTCACATATGCATTTTATTCTGCAGCCTTGCTTCCCTGTCTCATGGCTTCAACAGCCCACCTACAAGGACAAAATGCGACGGAACTTTTCCTTCTTCCATCCATTCAATATCGCAGCCGAGCAAGTCATGCGCGGTCTTTCCAACATTTCCTCCGATTGATTCAATCGAATATCTCATTTTTTCCGGGAAACGGCACGGCTCACCGAAAGGTCTGCTGCAGTTACCTTCCCCACAAAAGACACAGTTTCCCGCTGAAAGAGAAACCGATCCCGGAATCTGTTCTTCAAGTTCAAATAATTCTTCACTCATTTGTGCCTTCACTTCCTTCATTGCAGCAAGGCAGTCGTCCAAAGAAGTGCTTTCCGGCTCAAAAATAATTTTATTTCCTCTGATCATCAATGTTTTATATTTTTTCCAATAATCCTCCGGACTGAAGTCATACGATGGACACGCCCAAATCTGATCATAGTTCGGACAAGCTTTGCAGTATTCTAAGAATTCTGCAACATTTACATACTGCTCCATATAATCCTTTATTGAAATCTCTGCCTCATGTTTCTCGATTGTATACATTGTAACTTTCTCCTTTATGCAAAAGAGCGCCTTTTCCGGGCGCTCTTGGATCATTCTCTTAGTCTGTGTAATTATCAAAATAGCCCTGAATGTAGATAAACGGAGTTCCCTTGTCTCCGGAACCTGATGTCAGGTCACATAGTGAACCGAGAAGGTCTGTAAGATGTCTCGGGGTCGTGCCTTCTGTCGCCATCTGTCCGACAAGGTTTGCATCCTTCTCTTTAATCGCAGTTTCGATTGCAGCTTTCAGCTCATCGCCTCTCAAATCGCCGAAATCATTGTCCGCAAGGTATTTCAATTTCAATTCGTTTGGCTGTCCAATCAATCCGCTCGTGAATCCCGGTGAAACAACAGGGTCAGCAAGCTCCCAAATCTTTCCTACCGGGTCTTTGAAAGCGCCGTCTCCGTAAACCATAACTTCAATTGTTTTTCCGGTCTTTTCCTTAATGTCTGCCTGAATACCTTCTACGAATTCCTGACAGTTGATTGGGAACAGCTTAATTGTGCCTTCCGTCGCCTTATTTGAGCCTAAAATACCGTAGTCCGGATTATAGCCGGAACCGTCTACAGGTGCATTCAAAAGGTCATCCATTCCGAGAACAATCCTGCCGCCGGCTTCCTTAATGAGTCTCTTCGTTCTTGCTCTTGTATGGATGTCTGCACAGATTACACTGTCTGTATAATCAAGAATCTTTCTTGGGTTGTTCGCGAAGATAATCTCTGCCTCAGCGCCTTCCTCTTCGATCAAACCCTTATAGTAGTTTACATAGTCTACATCTGTAAATGGATGACGGGACTTTCCGAAAAGTTCCTCAAACTTTTCCTGCGTCAGAACATCTCTGTACGGGTCAACACCCTTTTCATCCATCAAATCGAGGTCCAGAATGTGATTTCCCACCTCATCGCTCGGATAGCTGAGCATTAAAACAACCTTCTTGCATCCCTTAGCGATTCCGCGAAGACAGATTGCGAATCTGTTTCTGCTGAGAATCGGGAAAACCACTCCGACAGTTTCTCCTCCGAGCTTGCTTGCTACATCCTTTGCAAGTTGCTCTGTGGTCGCATAATTTTTCTGCGAGCGCGCAAGAATAGATTCTGTAATCGCAAGGACATCTTTGTTTCCGATTTCAAAATCTCCGCCTTCCACACATGCCATAAATGTGTCAACTACAATCTTTCTGAGGTCATCTCCCTCTTTTACGATAGGTCCGCGAATGCCTCGCGACACTGTACCGATTCGTCTTGTCATAATTATTCTCCTTTGCATAAGTATCCTGCCGGATCCGTTCATGCAGATTAACCTTTTCGGCGTTCTAAAACAATTTTTTGTGCAAAATCACACAAATTAAGTATATCACACCTTTTTAATTTATGGTACAATT
>CABQMM010000085.1 GCA_902465215.1 uncultured Bacillota bacterium | reverse complement strand
GCTTCTGAACAGAGGTGGAATGCAGTCCATGATGTATACAATTTCTTTGGTTATCTGCGCACTGGCATTTGGCGGTGCGATTAAGTGCATCGGCTGTCTGGATGTTTTCATCGAGACGATCCTTCTGAGCTGCAGAACCAGAGCTTCCATCATGATCGCAAACATATTTTTCTGCATCGGCATGAATTTTTTAGCTGCCGACCAGTATATGTCCATCGTAATCCCCGGACAAATGTTCAAAGAAACCTACAAAAAGCTGAACCTTGCACCGGAAAACCTGTCTCGGCTTCTGGAAGACGCCGGAACTTTGACATCCGGCATTGTTCCTTGGTCGACCTGCGGTGCTTTGTATTACTCCGTCTTAGGCGTCAGTGCATTCGTTTATTTCCCGTTTTGCTTCATGGCCTACTTAAACCCCCTCATCTCGGCACTTTATGCCGTGACAGGATTTAAGCTCACACCTTTGGATCCTTCAAAACCGATTCGGGACAGGCTGGAAGACATCGAGGAAATCTAAGTCAAGGAGGATATTTTTACAATGAACGAACAAACAGTAAAAACCGCGCGCATGCCGAATAAAATCGAAGCTCTGATTCCGATTGTATTCCTGCTCGCTATCATGATTTCAAACTATGTTTTCGGTTGGGGACAGGATCCTCACATTCCGGTACTTCTTGCTTGCTGCGTAGCAATGCTTGTCGGCAAACTCTGCGGTTATTCCTATGCAGATATGCTGGCAGGCGGCCTCAACGCTGTCAGCCAGTCACTGGAAGCAATCATCATCATTCTCTGCGTAGGATGTCTGATCGGTTCTTTTGAATGGACAGGTACAATTCCTGCCGTTGTATACTATGGTCTGCAATTAATCAGCCCGAAGCTTTTCCTTCCGCTTGCATGTATCTTATGCGCTGCTGTAGGTATTGCAATCGGTTCTGCTTGGACGGTAACTGCAACACTCGGTATTGCGTTCATGGCAATCGGTACGACAATGGGGCTCAACCCTGCGCTCGTTGCCGGCATGATTCTTTCCGGTGCTTGCTGCGGAGACAAATTCTCCCCGCTTTCCGACTCCACGAACCTCGCCGCAGGTTCCGCTCAGACCGGTCTTTTCGACCATGTACGAGCAATGATAACAACTACATTCCCAAGCCTTGTAATTGCAATCATTATTTATTCTATTATTTCCCTTCAGGGCAGTGCTCAGTATGATCCTGAACTTGCAAACGGCTTATCTCAAGCAATCATCGACCATTATGACTATATGAGCCCTGTGCTCCTGCTTCCGCTGGTTGCAATCGTAGTTGTTGCTCTTATCAAAATGCCGGCACTGGCAGGCGTAATTCTGGTTTCGATTATCGGATGTATCTTTGCGGTTATTTTCCAGGGTGCAAACTTCTCCGACTGCATCACCATGATGCATTACGGCTACAGTGCGGAAACCGGAAATGAGCTTTGCGATACACTCCTTAACAAAGGTGGTATGGACAGCATGCTTTGGACAAACAACCTCGTAATCGTAGCTGTTGCTTTCGGCGGAATTCTCCAGACAATTGGTGCTGTAGAATCCCTGCTCGGCGGTTTAATCAAGAAGGTTCGTACACCGTTCCAGCTCATCGTCGTTACAATCCTTACATCCGTATTCTGTATTACGACAATGTGCGACCAGTACCTCGGACTGATTATTCCTGCAAGTATGTATAAAGACAAATTTGACGAAATGGGTCTTGCAAGAAACATGCTTTCCAGAACACTGGAAGACGGCGGTACACTCTGGTCACCACTGGTTCCGTGGTCATCCTGCGGTGCTTACCACTCAAACATTTTAGGTGTTCCGACATTATCCTACCTGCCGTTCACCTTCATGAACTTAATCAACCCGATTTTCGCAATCGTTACCGTCTCCTTCGGCTCCAACATTCTCTATGCTGACGGATCGAGAACCAATATCTTCGGCAAGCTTGTCAAGGGCTCCGTTGCAGGTGCCCCGAAGGAAGCTCACGAAAAGGCACTCGCCGCTCTTGCAGAACTCAGAAGTGCCGGCAAAGCGAAAGACATTAAATAATATTCGATAGAATTTAAAGGAAGATTTTGCTATGAAATACCACGGAATCATTAAACAGCGTGAGCTTTGGCTGACGATTACAATCTTTATCATTGCCGCATACCTGCTTTACAGAGAATATGCCGCAGGTCAGTACATTTATATTCCGCTTGCGTTAATGGTAATGCTCGCCTGCTTCTTTGAAAGGGAACACATTATCTCGGAAGAAGGGGTAGATATTAAATACAATTTGTTCAAAGTCTGCATCAAGCATAACTATTGGGCATGGGATGAAATAACGACCCTGCACCCGGATTACAAGCGTGCAAGACCGAATGTCATGCTTCATATCGGCAAGGACGTGGTAACACGGACTTTCACGATGAAGCCTTCCGATTGTAAGGGCGCAATGGAGCTTGCGCGGCGCATGAATCCGCACATCTATATTGATGATATTACCGAAACGGAGCAGGAGCTCCGCGAGCAGCAGATTCTTCACAGGCAAGAAGTCGCAAAGGCGCAGAAAGCCGCTGCAAAGCGACGCAAAAAATAAAAAGTATGTAGCGAAAGCGTAAGTCCAAACGGATTTACGCTTTTTCTTTTTGCAAAATCTGCACTGCTTTTTACAGCCTGGTCACTCTTCACAATTCGGGAAAAATAGCATATAAAAGGCAGTCTGCAATTTGATATGCAGGCTGCCCTTCTCTCGTCTTATGAAAGATTCAAAATCTGTTTTACCGCGTTTTTCCCGTCGCGATACAAAGCATCTTCGTCAAGCTTAAGCGAGTCGACTGGTTCAAGTTCTCCGCCATCATTGCAGAAATATATCTGATGCGGCTTGGAAGAGTCGTCCTTGGCTTCTTTGATTACGAGATCAACCGTAAATCCACTATAATTACCAAAATCTGCGTCCTCACCAATCTCCTTGATGTAATCCTCGATGGCGGCCTGCTGTGTTTCGCTCAGCTCCATATCTTTGATTTCATCCCGTATACCCTTGACAAACGGGATATCCTCGACACTCTCAAATTTGTACTTCGTTTCGCATTCAACTTTGACTTTATACTGCAGTTCTCCGTCCACCTCGTCCTCGCTGAGAAGCGTGCTCTCCAAATTACGAATGTCATAAAAATCTTCGTAATTCGTCGTTATCCAATTTTCCGCCTCTTGCTGTGGCGTTAATGCCGCTTCCGGCTCTTTCTCCTCTGCACATCCGCAAGAAAGCAATGCTGCAATCATCACTACTGCCAAAAGCAGGGCGCATTTTCCTCGACCTCTCTTATCTCTCATCCTATTCCCCTCCATATCCGCATTCGCGCAAATTGACTTTAACTTGCTTTCACAATACATGAGTAAAGCCGTTTTGTCAAGCGCTATAATTGTAATAACCTCACTAAAATACTTGCATTCATTAAGACGAAATTTCTTGCAAGGGACAGCAAGATAAGGTAAAATTATGGTAAGTATAATTAATAGTAGGAGGTAAAACATTCGTGAAGAAAAAAATCTTTAGTATTTTACTTGCATTTGCCATGTGTTTGACAATGTTTCCGAACATGGCGTTTGCTGTAAATTCTGCGGGGGGGGGTACTGTCAATCTACCAGGTGATGGCACAGTTGACTCCCCCTATTTAATTTCCAGTGTGGCAGACATGAAGACATTCAGGGATGCAGTCAACGGCGGGCAGAATGAAATCTGTGCAAAGCTGACGAAAGATATTATAGGCGAGACTAGCTGGGAAGATGCTTCTGATGCTATCGGCACAGAGACGTACAATTATAACGGCTGTTTTGATGGTAACGGCCATCATATTTACTTTGGCATGAACACCAAGAATACAAAGTTCGGGCTGTTCGGCTACATCGGACAATCAGGCATTGTACAGAATCTTGCTGTAAGACTAGATAGCATCGCCGGTGAAAGCGGTACGATTGCATATTCCAATGCCGGAACGATTGCAAGCTGCAGTGTCTATGAATGGGATGATGACAGAGTTTTGGCGGGCGCTATAAACCGTGCACTGGACGATGAAGGATATAGTCCAAACCTTAGCGTGGCAGTATTTGGCAGACCGAAAGCTGCAGGGATTGTTAATAGAAATGAGAGCAGTGGTACTGTTAAAGACTGCTATTTTGCAAGTCCTCTAGCGCTGTCTTATGTGGAAGACCATAAACTCAGCTTGTGTGAGGCAGGAGGTCTGGTTTATCAGAATGACGGTAAAATTGAAAACAGCTGCTTCTTAGGAAATCTTTATTATTACCGAAAAGATGACTCTTGTTTTTTGCAGTGGGCGATTACATATAGCAATAACGGCACAGTATCCAACTGCTATTTTTGGAATTATAAAGATAGAGCTACAGATGCGGGCGAGGGAACAACATACCTTACCAAAGCGCAGTTTGAATCAGGCGAAGCAACTTATCTTCTGAACAACGGCAGAACCGGAGCGGCGGCTGCATGGAGACAAAACCTTGCCGGCAATGACGATGGAGCGGATGCTGACCGCGGACCTATGCCGGATCCTACGCACGGCTGCGTATATCGTTCAGGCGCAGCAGGAAATTATTCATACTACAGTCTTATTCCTCACAAACATGGAGATAAAGAGCTGACTGCGTGGAGCAAAACAGACTCACTGCCGACCGATGCAGCGGGTGCTTATTATTTGACGAAAGATGTGACACTCACTACTACTCAAGAAATTAGCGCAGATGTATCGATTTGCCTGAACGGTCATGCCGTTAAAGGTGATGTGACTGTACAGAATGGTAGTAAATTTGCGCTGACAGATTGTAAGGAAGGTTCTTTTGACGGCAAAATAACTGTTGATAACGGCGGCGCATGTACTTTAAATGAAGGTACCTTTAATGTTGAAGTTATAAACAATGGAGCTTTTGTAACAAACGACAGTACTCTTACAGGTAAAGATACCGCAGTTACAAACAATGGAACCTTTGAAATGAACGGCGGCAGCATTACCGGAAATAGAAAAGGTGTTATCAATAACAGCAATATGAATGTTTCCGGTGCGGCTAAGATTACCGGAAATACCGACAACAACCTGTATCTTGCCGATAGTAAAACCATAACTTTCGGTGAGCTTGATGAAAGAGCAGACATCGGCATTACAGCGGCAAAACAGGAAGACCTGACCGGTGACGAAATTATATCCATATCTGCAAACGGTGCGGATCATCTCGATTGCATATCGGCAGATGATGAGGTTTCTTTTGAAATCTGCGTGAATGCTGGGGGTCTTGCCCTGTGCAGATTTAAGGGACACGAACACTGCATCTGCGGACGTAATGCAGACAGTAAAGAAAGTGTGAAAGGTCATGAAACCCACGAGACTAAAACCTTTGAACAGTGGGTCAGCGGTAACAGCCTGCCTGAAACAAGCGGCACATATTACCTTACGAAGAATGTAACGCTTGACGCAACATGGCAGCCTCAGGCAGATGCAGATATCATTCTGTGCCTTAACGGTAAGACAATCACATATAAAGGTAAGGCTCTTGAAGTGACAGGCGGCAAAGTGACAATCACAGACTGCGCGAAAAAATCATGGAAAATCGGAACAATCAAGTCAGACGCTGAAGCAGCCGGCGTTGCAGAGGGTGCTACACTTATTTTATACGGAGGCAAGCTGGCAGGCAAAAACGGTATTGGCATTAGCGGTGCATTTGAAATGTACGGCGGCACCATTACAGGCAGCACCGACAGCGGTGTCCGTTTATATAATAGTGCTGAATTTACAATGTACGGCGGCGCTATTACAGGTAATTCCACTTCCAAGTATGGTGCAGGCGTCTATGTAACAAGTGGTACATTTATTATGAATGGCGGAGAGATTACCGGAAACTCCATAGCAGGCGGCGGTGGCGACGGCGGCGGTGTGTATGTTGCGTATGGCGCAGAATTTATCATGAATGACGGTACCATCAGCCGCAACACGCTTGGCGCTACAAATTGTCACGGCGGTGGCGTATTTGTATTTGGAACTTTTGAAATGAATAACGGAGAAATCATAGATAACAGTACCGAAGGCGCAGGCGGCGGTGTATTTCTCCGCGGA
>CABQMM010000084.1 GCA_902465215.1 uncultured Bacillota bacterium | reverse complement strand
ACGGACATTTTGCCGTTTACAGGCGTTACCTTCCCGTTCGTTTCCAACGGCGGCACGAGTATGATTGCTTCGTGGGCACTGCTGGCCTTTCTGAAGTCGGCGGATACGCGTGAAAAAGCAAGTTTGGCGGTGAAAGGGGGAAGGCGCAGATGAAAAAGCTGGAAGGAAGAGCGTTGCTCTGTCTGGCACTGGTCGCGGCACTGGTCGCAGGACTGATTCTTTTCGTAGTCAAACTGGAAATAAACGGAAGTACATGGGCTTCTTTCTACGGAAACAGTCATATTTACAAGAATGGAAAGCTTGCGGTCGGATCGGTTTATGACCGAAACGGCAAAAGGCTTTTAAAAAATACAAAGAACGGTCTCAAATACAATTCCGACGAAGAAATCCGCAGGGCAACGCTTCATGCGGTGGGAGACCCTTCGGGAAACATTGCTTCGGGAGCGAATGTCGCATTTCGGAGCAAAATGATCGGTTACAACTTCGTGACGGGTACCGGAGGCTTGTTCAATACCTCAGGAAGCAAGGTCGCGCTGACGATTGACGCAAAGGTCTGCCGCGAGGCTTATGAGGCGCTCGGCGGACGAAACGGGCTCGTTGGCATTTACAATTACAAAACCGGAGAGATTATCTGCATGGCAAGCACTCCGACTTATGATCCGGGCGAGAACGGCGAAAACACGCTTTCCAACCCGCTTCCGGGGACTTACATGAATAAGCTCCTCTCCGGCACGCTGACGCCGGGCTCCACCTTTAAACTGGTGACGACGGCAGCTACCATCGAAAACAAGGCGGATCTTGACACCTGGAGCTACCAATGCACCGGAAGCCTGACCGTAGGCGTCGATAAAATTACCTGTCCGAAGGTTCACGGCACGATGGACATCTACGGGGCACTGGCGAACTCCTGCAACTGCGCTTATGCAACGCTTGCGATGGATTTAGGCGGCGAAACGCTGAGCGAGTACGCGAAAGCGCTGGGTCTGGAATCCTCTTATGACATCGACGGCATTTCCACGGCGGCGGGAAGTTTTAATTTTGACAGCGCGAATGTCAACATCGGATGGGCGGGAATCGGTCAGTTTGAGGACCAGGTTAATCCACTGTCCATGATGGTATATATGGGAGCGATTGCAGGCGAAGGAAAAGCGGCAAAGCCGGTTCTTCTGCGCGACGCTTCGCTTTTGGAAAAGGGCGCAGAAATCATCGGAAAGGAATCACAGACTGCGAAAAACGGCACAGTGCGTCTGCTCGAAACGCAGACTGCAAAAAAGATTTCCGATATGATGCGCAACAATGTAAAAATCACCTATGGCGACGGCAATTATCCGGGGCTTTCGCTTCATGCGAAGTCAGGAACCGCTGAGGTCGGCACGGGAAAAGCGCCGCATAGCTGGTTTTGCGGATTTTCCGGAAATTATGCATTTATCGTCTGTGTGGAAAACGGAGGCTATGGCTCCTCCGTGGCAGGACCGGTCGCAAACCGCGTGCTGCAGTATATGAAATCGGAAAACTATTTTTAGACTCTGAAAGGAGATACGAAGGAAAAGATGGAAGTTGTAATTATCACAGGCTTATCGGGAGCCGGAAAAACGAAGGCGGCGGACTGGTTTGAGGACAAGGGCTATTACTGCATCGACAATATGCCGCCGGCTCTGATCAAAAACTTTATCGAGCTTACGCTTTCGGGGGCTAAACAGGTCACGAAGGCAGCTTTTGTCGTTGATGTGCGCGGAGGCTTATTTTTTCATGATTTGAAAACCAGCATTGCAGCGCTCGAAAACGACGAAAATGTAGACTTTAAGATTTTGTTTGTAGAGGCTTCCAATGAGGCTTTGATAAGACGATACAACGAAACGCGGCGAATTCATCCGCTTTCGACGGCGGCGATTACGGCGGAAGTCATTGAAGAGGAACGGCAGAAATTATCGGAGCTTCGCACCCACGCGACCTATATCATCGATACATCTTCCCTCAAAGTAGCAGAATTCAACGCCGAACTGGACAGACTGTTCACGAAAGGCGAGGCAAACGATTCCTTCATCCTGAATTTCATGTCATTTGGCTACAAGCACGGGATTCCGCTCGAGGCGGACTGGGTGCTGGATGTGCGTTTCATTCCGAATCCGTACTATGTGCCGAGTCTGAAGCCTTTGACCGGAAACAATAAAAAGGTTTCCCAGTATGTGCTGAAGCACGACATCACAAAGGAATTTATCAACAGACTTGTGGAAATCATCAAGCGTCTGATTCCATGCTATATCAAAGAAGGGAAGTACAGCCTGACGGTGGCGCTAGGCTGCACGGGAGGGCATCACCGCTCGGTTGCAGTTGCAAACGAGGTTTACCGGATTTTTTCGGAAGAGGACCGCAGGGTGACGATTGAGCACAGGGATTTATAAATCAGCAGAAACTTTGAAAAAAGTTTTAACTACTTGAATATCCTTTCGTGTGATGATATAATATTTATATGAGTGCGGATTTTAGGCACAACTATTAGTAATTATTTTGTTTGAGAAAATGAAATAAAAAAGGAGATCGATGAAAATGGACAAATTAATTATCAGTGCATGTATTTGCGGTGCGGAAGTAACTAAGGAAAACAACCCTGCAGTTCCTTATACTGTAGAAGAAGTTGTAAGAGAAGCAAAATCTGCTTATGATGCAGGTGCAGCTCTTATCCACCTTCATGTAAGATGGGACGATGGTACTCCGACACAGGACAAGGGCAGATTCCAGGAAATGGTTGACGCTATCAGAAAAGAATGTCCGGATGTTATTATTCAGCCTTCCACAGGTGGAGCAGTTGGTATGACTGACCTTGAAAGATTACAGTCAACAGAAATCACTCCAACCCCGGAAATGGCAACATTAGACTGCGGTACTTGCAACTTCGGCGGAGACGATATTTTCGTAAATACAGATAACACAATCAACAACTTTGGTGACATCATGCAGGAAAGAGGCATTAAGCCGGAATGCGAAGTATTCGATAAGGGCATGATTGACTTAGCTCTTAAGGCAGCTAAGAAGGGTCACATCCAGTATCCAATTCACTTCGACTTCGTACTCGGCGTTCAGATGACAGCTACAGTTCGCGACCTCGTTATCATGGCTACTTCCATCCCTGCAGACTCCACTTGGACTGCTACAGGTATCGGTAAGAATGCATGGGGCATCGCTGCTGCTACAATCGCTATGGGCGGACACGTTCGTGTTGGTTTCGAAGATAACGTATACATGTCCAAGGGCGTACTTGCTAAATCCAACGGCGAAATGGTAGAAAGAGTTGTTCAGATGGCTAAGCTGCTCAACAGAGAAGTTGCTACTCCTGCTGAAGCAAGAGAAATCTTAGGATTAGCTCCACTGAAATAATCGAACAGAAAATACATAGGCAACTTGTGAAGGAGCGGCGAATGTCGCTCCTTTTTAAGAATTTTGGGAAGAATGGAAACGCAAAAGTAAAGGAATTGAAATACTATGTCATTCGCATCAGAGACAAAAAATGAACTGGCAAGAATTGAGCCCGAAAAAAAATGCTGTATGCTTGCGGAAATTTCAGGTTTCCTTCGCGTGGCCGGGAGCATTGGATTGCATGGTCAAGGAAGGTTCAGCATCAAAATTACCACCGAAAACCCAGCGGTTGCAAGGCACTATAAGAAGCTTTTGCAGGACTACTTCGGAATTGAAACTAAACTTGAAATTGGCGCAGGAAAGGCAGTAGGCAAGACCCGCACCGGCAAGAAATATGCATACAGCATCACGATAGATGCAGATAATCTCAGTGAACAGATTTTGCGCGAGACAGGAATGCTTCTGATAAAAGAAGGGAACAACTATTTTTCAGACGGAATTTACAGCGGTATTGTGCGTACAAAGTGCTGTAAGAAGGCTTACCTGCGCGGCGTGTTCATGGGCGCGGGCACGATGAGCGACCCGGAAAAAGGCTACGACCTTGAATTTGTGCTGAACTCGGAGACGATGGCACAGGACCTCCGGAGACTTATCAATTCCTTTGTCGATCTCAGCTGCAAGATGGTTAAACGCGGAAAAAAATATGTTGTATACATGAAAAAAGCCGATTATATCAGCGATACGCTGGCAATTATGGGCGCAAGCAATCAGGTGTTCAGCATGGAAGAAACCAGAATCAAGAAAGCAATGGTCAATTCCGCGAAGCGAAGTGTCAACTGCGACAACGCAAACATGGATCGGACGATTGAGGCATCTATGAAACAGGTGGAAGCGATTCAAAAGATTGAAAAGCATATAGGCATAGATTCGCTTCCTGAAAAACTGCGAGAAACGGCACGGCTTCGGATTGAAAATCCGGATATTTCGCTTGTTGCTTTGGGCGAATTGTGCGATCCGCCGCTGAAAAAGTCAGGGATTAACAATCGAATCAAAAAATTGGAAGAAATAGCCGCGAAACTATAAAGTGTTTTCGCGGTTTTTTGCATATAATTTAGATAATGTCTAAATTTTTGGACAATTTTTCGGAAATGTTCAAAATTGCTCAGCTTTTGCTAAAATATGGTTTTAGAATGTTTGAAATTGTGGTAAAAATAAAAAAGGTGTATGGATGATTTTTTTTAGGACAAGGAGGCGAGTAAGTGTTTACGGAAGAAATAAACAAAATTCGCAAGGCCGAGGAGGCGGCGGATGCTATGCGCAGAAACGCAAAGACGGATGCCAGGCAGATGATTGAAGCTGCGAAATCCGAGGCAAAAAAAACAACAGAACGGGCACAGGCACAGGCAAAAGAGCATGCGGCCGCGTATCTGAAGGAGGGCGAGAAACAGGCAGAAGCAGATTATGAAGCTGCCATGAATCAAGCCCGGGAAACTGCCGAATCTCTGGTAAAAGATGCGGAGGCTCGGAAAAAACAAGCTATTGAAACGATAGCGGAAAGGATTATAGAAATCAGTGTCAATCATTAGAATGCAAAAGGTTGCGGTTTTGGGACTGGATGCAGATAAAAAGAGACTGATGTCAGAGCTGATGGACTTAGGCGTCGTTGAACTTACGGATTGCTCGGCAATGTCCGGAGAGGATTTTCGTAACGCAAATCTGACACAGGATGCTGCGCCGGAGACGGTCGAACTTTTCGAAAAGAAAGTCTTTGATGCGGCACAGGCGCTGGAAGTTTTGGAAAAATACGGAGAGATCAAAGAACCGCTTTTCCACACACGGCGCCGGGTAAAAAAGCCTCAGTTCAAAGGAATCGGTGAAAGTGAAGAACAGACACGGGCAAAAATCGATAATCTTTTAAACCTTGCGGAGAAAATAAAAAATGCAAGTGACCGAGTCAATCGGATTGAAAGTGATACGGCGATGCTGACCCCGTGGAAAAGTTTTGACCTTTCGCTTGCGGAGAGGGGAACGCAGACGACAGACATCACGCTTGGAGTGATTCCAAAGACTGATTTTCGGAGTTTTTCCGAAGTGACAGAAAAACTGCAGAGCGCATCTGCTGAAGGCGAAAATGCTGAGGCGATGCAGTATTGTATGATCAAACAGGTATCGGAAGATAAGGATTATATGTACGCAGCGCTTGTCACAGGAAAAGAAGAAACGAAAGCAGTTATGATGCAGCTTCGGGAAATTGGTTTCTCAGAGCTGAACTTATCTGCATTTGCAGGAACTGCGGATGAAAACTTGAAACAATTGAATAAGGAAAAACAAGAGGCAGAGGAAACTCTGCAAAAATTAAAAGAGGAAATTAAAAATCTGAAAGCCTGGAAAGAGCCTGTCGAAGACTATGCAGACTACTTTACGGTCGAGGCAGACAAAGAAAGAAGCAGAGAAAAACTTCTTAGGACTTCGAAGACTTTCCTTCTTGAGGGGTGGCTTCCGGTACGGACGAAGGCGCGGGTAACGCAGATCTTAGACGAAAACAACGCCTGCTATCAATTCCGTGACCCGGAAGAGGGAGAAGAAGTTCCGGTTCTGCTTGAGAACAAGAACTTTTTCCAGCCAACGGAAGCGATTACGGAAATGTACTCGCTGCCGAGTTATTGGGGATTTGATCCGACTTCCATCTACTCGCTGTTCTATATCATTTTCTTCGGAATGATGTTCAGTGACGCGGGCTATGGATTGCTTCTGGCAATCGGATGCGGAGTCATTTTGAAAAAATTTGACCTTGAAGGT
>CABQMM010000083.1 GCA_902465215.1 uncultured Bacillota bacterium | reverse complement strand
GGCTTGCCGATGCCGACAAGCGTGATGTCGCGTTCGACAGTAAGTTTTTTGCGCATCGGTTCTTTTGATGCTTCCTCAAAGGTATCGAAGTGACGGGTAATCATCGGAAGGTCCGCCGTGATGACTTCGTTCGTCAAGCGCTCGGCCTCCAGGCACATTTCCCAAGTTAGCGAGTCGACGCGGGCTTCCTCCTCGAGCGCAATGTCGATGGTCATGTAGTCGTCGCCCATGTGGAAGCCGCGGTTGGTGCCGCCCCATTCGCGGTAAAAAATTCCGGTCAAAATATGTTCGCCGCAGTGGCGCTGCATATTGTCAAAACGGTGCGCCCAGTCAAGCTCAAGGCTGACTTCATCGCCGGCCGCAAGTGCAGGGCGCGCGGCGGTTGTGCCGTCGCTGTCAGACAGCTGGTGATAGATTTCATCCTCATATTCATACACATCTGCAACGGGGATTCCTGCAATCGTGCCGAGGTCGCAGGTCTGTCCGCCTCCCGTCGGGAAGAAGATTGTGCGGTCGAGCGTCACAATCGTTTTGCCGTCGCGTTCCGCCACTGAGGTGATCTTAGCGGAAGCTTCCTTTTTATATACATCTTCTTTGAATAATCTAATTGTACGCATGATTTTTTCCTCCTACAGCCGAGTATAGCACAAAATCCGCAGAAAAAACAGCGTTTTCTTCGGGCAGAAGCGTGTCACGCGGGCTGCGGGCTGCGGGCGAAAACATTGCAAGCGTATCACAAGACACGCGCCTGCCGCATACTTTGGAATAGTAAATAAGAGGTGAAACTATGCAAAATGTAATTCTTTTGGCGTTTGCGGCGACGCTTTGCACATGGTTTATCACTGCCATGGGTGCGGCGACCGTTGCTTTTTTTAAAAACGCCAACCCAAAAGCGATGAATCTGATGCTCGGCTTTTCGGCGGGCGTCATGATTGCGGCGAGCTTCTGGTCTTTGCTGGAGCCCGCGATAGATAGAGCGGAAACCTATTTAAGTGTTCCGTCGTGGTTTGTTGCAGTGAGCGGATTCCTTGCGGGAACCGGATTTATGTGGCTTTGCGATAAAGTTATTCGCAAAATCGGCCAGAGGTCTCTTGTGGAAAGCGAGCCGAGACTGCCGGATGGGCAGTGCGGCACTCATGCGGAGGCTGCCACGCATAGGCAGCCTGCCGAACGAGCGGGCGAATTGGGCTGGCCGGAAGTCCCGGAAAGCGCAGGAGATTTGGACTGCGCACACAATGTCCGAAAAGAAAAAAGACCGAAAAAAGGAATCAGTCGAGCAATTTTACTTGTGATTTCCATAACTCTTCACAATATTCCTGAGGGGCTGGCGGTCGGCGTCGCGTTCGGCGCCCTGAGCCAGAACGGACACAGCACAGAGGCGCTGATGGGAGCGCTTAGCATTGCGGTCGGTATCGGCATTCAGAATTTTCCGGAGGGCGCCGCGGTTTCGGTGCCCCTGCGCAGAGAAGGTTTTTCACGTATGAAATGTTTTTTGATAGGGCAGGCGACTGCTCTGGTAGAGCCGGTCAGCGGGGTCATCGGCGCAGCATTGGTCATACATATACAGACCATGCTGCCGTATGCGCTTGCATTTGCAGCCGGAGCAATGCTGCTGGTGGCAGTGCATGAGCTGATTCCGCAGTGTCAGGAAGGAAGAGAGGAAGGTTCATTTGCGCCAACGCTCGGGATTATGGGCGGCTTCGCGGTCATGATGCTGCTCGACGTAGCGCTTGGCTAAAGCCTTTCGGAAGGCTTGAAAAAGGCTTAAAAAACTTCGGAATACCATACAAGCCCTGCTGCGTACATTTATTTATAAAAAGAGTAGTGCGCAGGAAGGCGCAGAGGTGGTTATGTGAAAAAGAAATTTATCGTAACTTTTTTAGTGAGTTTTTGTCTTACAACGGGCGCCGCAGCATGGGTATTTGCTCCCGGCGAGGAGGATGCCTCGGATGCCTCCGCCGGGGCCGCAGCTTCGGCAAGGCCGCTGATCGTCATTGACGCTGGGCACGGCGGCATGGACGGCGGCGCCTCGGCTAAGGACGGCACACAGGAAAAGGACATCAACCTTGCGATTGCAAAATATCTGGCTGAGGAAATACGAAAGTACCCTGCGGATGTTATTTTGACGAGAGACAGCGACATAGGGCTGTACACCGATGATGGGCGGACGATTCGCGAAAAGAAGCGGGAAGATTTGAAAAACCGCAAGGAAATCATGCAGCAGCCGGGCGTGACATTGGGAATTTCAATCCATTTGAATAGTTTTCCACAGAACGAAAGCGTCTATGGAGCGCAGGTTTTTTATCCAAAGAATCAGGAAGCGGGAACGGATGTTCAAGACGAGGATAAGTGGGGGAAAATGGCGAGCAAAACCTTTGCGGAGGCAGTCCAAAAATCCCTTGAGACCAACATTTCCGACGGTCGGGAGCGCACCGCAATGGCAAAGAATGATATTCTCCTTTTCAAAAATTCAACAGGAAACCTGATACTGGCAGAATGTGGATTTTTGTCAAACCCACAGGAAGCAGAAAAACTGAAAACCGCAGAATATCAACAGATTTTGTCGAAGGCAATTTGGCAGGGCGTTAATGAAATTTTATGCTTGGAAATGAATAAAAAAATGGAAATCAGAGACAGTGCGAACAATATAAAATAATCGCAATTTTTTATAAAAAAATCTGTGGATAACTTGCTATTGACAAAAATAAAAATCTGTGAAACATATTGAATTTTCAACAATATTAAAATATTGAGTTATCCACAGTCACCTAAGGATAGAATTGTATACAATCGCCGGTAGAACTGTGGATAAATCGCTTGAACCTTGAAACTTTAACCTTTGCCCCATGTTGAAAAGTGTTTGCCTGTTTTGCGAACAGGGGTTGACATAATTCGACAAAATGTTACAATGACTACATGGTTTTTACGGGGCTTTCCCATAGAACCCCATGAGAAAACATGAAGTTGAAACAAGGAGGTATAAGGAATGTTTTACAATGATTATTACGGGCTATCGAATATACCCGAAATGTTAGTGACCGGGTTTGGCGTGTATACAACGAGCGCGTTGATTTGCCTGATTGTGGGGGTGCTTGCAGTTATTCTGGGTGTGGTTTTGTTCTTCACCGTGCTGCGCAGAAAAAATGAAGGAAAATTTACAGGTGCCAAGGGCAAACTTTACGATTTTCTGAATGTGAATAAGTTCTACACGGAGGATATTATCCGCCTTCTCTATGTGATTACGGTCTGCGTGGTGACGCTTGTCGGTCTTACACAAATCGTTTTGGGCGGCTTTTTCTCAGGACTTTTCCTGATTGTTTTGGGAAATGTTATCGCGCGTGTTTCTTATGAATGTCTTCTGATGTTCTTTGTGCTAGTGCGCAAAACCGTCGCAATTGACAAAAAACTTGCCGGAATCGAAAAATTCTACGGTGATGACTTTGCAGACGGATGCTGCGATGCAGACGACTCGGAGAATTCGGACGATACGGGATTTGCCGGCTTCGACGATGACGATGAAGAAGAAAGCCCATGCAGCGGATGTGCAGCAAATTCTTGTGCGGGCTGCGCGGAAGCAAATTCCGAGGAATAAATAAAAATGGCTTTTAGGCTTACTCCTCATGGATGCTGATTGCCTGCACGAAATCTTCAAAATCCTCAAAGCCGCTATCTACAAAATTTTTAAAAACGGCATGGTTAAATTCATATTTCGCAGCGGGCGCAAGCACCGGAGAAATCACGGAAGCCTTAAAATCACGCTCTAACGAAGAAATGTTTTGACGCATGTTGGAAACGAGAATGAGCTGATCGTTTTCCGACGCAAAACATATTCCGAAAACATCGTCGCTTAGTCGATATTCACGCTTTTTCACGTGATCGTTATTCGGATAGAAAATCATAAATAGCCGGCCACTTTCGTGGTCGGTTACCATTGCGTCGTTCAAAAGTGACGCAGTGTGCCGAGTAATTTCAAGCCCGTCGATCGCGATGTTATATACACTGACATATTCGGGCGCCGTCAGCATGAGGGCCGCTTCCCAAGGAGAAACACCAAAGCTTGAAAGTCGTTCATATTTTACGACTTTCAGGTGATCCAGCGTTACTCGAGTCATCAGCAAAAAATATTTTCCGCTGTACTCAATCAAAGACTGGCATATATAAGATTTGCGCGTCTGAAACGTGCCGAAATCTTTATCCTCGTCGGTCGCATAGTAATTCGTATTGCTCCCGCTCTGGGCATCTTTATCCTCGTCGATGACATTTCGCAAAAGACTTGCCGCCGGAAATTCCGAAAAAAGATCCGTGCGGACATAATTTTTGATGAGAAGCTTTGCAGCCGGAAAATCCCTGCCAATGCAGCGCATCAGGAAATAGTTGATGACCTGATAAGGCGAGTTGATGAGCGGACATTGCTTGCACATCAAAACATAATATTCCACATCTGAAATATCAATGCGGGGCATTAGCAAAAAGTCGAATTCTGTCGAATTCTCGGGCAGTTTGCGTTTGCGATTCAGGTTAAAGTCCACATAGGATTGTACAAGCCAGCGGGTTTCCCGCTCCGTGATTGCATTTTTTTTACCGCCGAGACCGCCCATAAGTCGTGCTTCCGTCTCTTGCAAAAGCTCCTGCGCTTCTTCCTCCGACTCACAGAGAAATGACTCGTAATTTTCTAAGCCGGACTCTTCCGCATCAAAATAAAAAAATTGATAAAAATGTGTTCGCAAAGCGTTCTCCGGCAAACACCAGTGAGCCCGGAGACAGGTCACGCCCATCAGACGGGTGTCGGTTATGTACGCATCGACAAATTCCTTGCGGCTTTCTGAAGCTGTTTCGGAAAGGCCGCCCCTTAAAAGCCGCAGCGGGCTTTGATTTATTATTTCCATATTTTATATGCTATCCAATCTGTGTTCTAAATTTTTTCACGCCGCGAAAGCGACAAAATTCCTTCTTTTTTGTATTTTCAGTATAACTTATTTAAAAGTGATTGACAAGTAAATTAAAGGGTATATAATAAAACGAAGAACAAAATTTATGCGTTTTGCGGGATAGCGCAGAGCGCGAAAGTTAAAATTTAATCCTTATCAAGAGCGGCTGAGGGAACAGGCCCTGTGAAGCCCGGCAACCTAGATGCTTTGCCTTTGCGGATTGGTGCGTGCGTACGAATGTGCGAAAATGCGCCGGATGTGCAGGCGGCGGAGCAAAAAAGGTGCTAAATCCTACAGAGATTTTTCTCAAGAAATTTTTCTGAAAGATGAGGAACGATTGCAAAAATCAAAGCCTCTCTTTCGAGAGGCTTTTCGTTTTTTCAGATAAGGATTGGGGGATGCGTGAAAACGCGAAATGAGCAAACAGGAGGTAATGAAATGAAAAGATTTTTTACATCAGAATCCGTAACTGAGGGTCATCCGGATAAGCTTTGCGACCAAATTTCCGATGCGATTCTGGACGCGATTTTTGAGAAGGACCCGAACGGCAGAGTAGCTGCTGAAACGACCACAACGACAGGATATGCCATGGTAATGGGTGAAATTTCCACACATTGCTATGTGGACATCCCTAAGTTGGTAAGAAAAGTAATTTTAGACATTGGTTATGACCGTTCCGAGTATGGTTTTGACGGCAACACCTGCGCTGTACTGTCCGCAATCGACGAACAGTCCGGTGACATCGCAATGGGCGTAAACAAGTCGCTCGAATACAAGGACGGCAGCTTAAACGATGAAGCAACCATCGACACTATCGGCGCGGGAGACCAGGGCATCATGTTCGGTTTTGCCTGCAACGAAACTCCGGAGCTTATGCCGGCTCCGATTTCTTACGCGCACAAGCTCGCGAAGAGACTGGCAGACGTCAGAAAAGACGGCACTCTGACTTACCTCAGACCGGACGGCAAAACGCAGGTTACCGTAGAGTACGACGACAACAAGGTTAAGAGAATCGACACGATTCTGATTTCCACACAGCACGATCCGGACGCAACGCAGGAACAGATCAAGGCTGACCTCATCGAACATGTTATCAAGCCAATCATTCCGGCTGAACTGCTCGACGACGAAACCAAATACTATGTAAATCCGACCGGCCGTTTCGTAATCGGCGGACCGCACGGCGATTCCGGCTTGACAGGTCGTAAGATTATCGTAGACACCTACGGCGGATACGCTCGC